>JAUYAO010000060.1 GCA_030692565.1 Nitrospira sp. | reverse complement strand
TCATCTCACGTTTGATGGGTTTGAACCGGCTCATACAGACTCTCCAGCTTGTTGAGGAACACGCGTCAGTATACCGATGTGCAAGAGTCCGGCGTCGGGTTTTAGTGATTTGATAATGCGGGAAGTCCGACAGGCTCCTAGGCTATCTCTCCCCTCTTAATTTCCCATACTCTTCGACATATCGCTTAGCCGAACATTCCCAGGAACAATCCACCCCCATACCAGCCTGCTGAATTGACGTCCACGCCTCCCGATCTGCATAGACCTTCAAGGCCAGCAGGATTGTCGCCAGCAGAGAGTCCGCTGAAACTCCTTCAAACTGGAATCCCGTCGCATCTCCGGCCAGTGCCGTAGAGGGCCGGTATGGAATAACCGTATCTGCCAACCCCCCCGTCTTTCGCACAATTGGAATCGTGCCGTACCGCAGGCTATAGAGCTGAGTCAGTCCGCATGGCTCATACCGCGACGGCATAACCAGCATATCCGCACCGGCTTCAATTCGATGCGCCCGACCCTCATCGAATTTCAGAGACACACCGATTTGCTGTGGATACCGCTCCGTTGCCGATTGAAATCGATCTTCAAGAATCCGATCCCCCGTACCCAAAATCGCCACCTGAACGCCCACCGCCATCAACTCCGGAATAATCTCCGCCAGCAGATCAAACCCCTTCTGTGACGTCAACCGTCCGATGACTCCTATGAGCGGAACATCACGATTCGGCAAGCCCAGTTCGTGCTGAAGGGCCTTCTTGCAAACTGCTTTGCCTGATAGGTCCGTCCGTGAGTAGTTAGCCGCGAGGAGGCTATCCGTCTCAGGATCCCAGGAACCAACATCAATGCCATTGATAATCCCGACCACACCATCCCGACGACCAGCCAACACACCCTCCAAACCAAACCCGCCATCTGAGCTCATGATTTCTTTTGCGTAAGTCGGGCTCACGGTCGACACCTTGTCCGCAAAGAGAATGCCTCCTTTAAGCAGATTCACCGATCCGTAAAACTCCAACCCAGCAGGAGTAAACAGATCTGCGGGCAGGCCCGTCTCAGAAAATTGGGAACCGGGAAAGATACCTTGATACCCCACATTGTGAAGCGTCAACAGCGTCCTGACATCGCCGACGAGTGCCCGATCACGCTCCGTGGTTTTCAGATAAACAGCCGCAAGGGCCGTCTGCCAATCGTGCAAATGCAAGACAGAGATCGGCTCACCGAGACTGCTCCGGAGATATGCCAACACTTCAACGATCGCGCGGCTGAAAAAGGCGAACCGAGCGAGATTGTCACTGAAATCCCCGTCTGGCCCTTGATACAACCCAGCCCGGTCAAAATAGGGATCATATCGAACCGCCACCACTCGAACCGATCGTTCCGCCACCCCGACAGGAATCACATCTTCTTCAAGCATCGCATCGACAAACCCCTTGGCAGTCCTGACGCGAATCGTCCCAATCTCCTGCAGCGACCTTCCACCCGTCTGAAAACTGCGATAGCGGGGCACCATCAAGGTCACCGTATGCCCCAGCTTGGCAAGCTCCACTGGAAGCGCACCGGCGACATCGGCCAGCCCGCCGGTCTTGACGTAGGGAACCGCCTCTGATGCGGCCATCACAATGTTCAGTGAATCGATGTGGTGAGATCTCGCCATGATGTGAAACGCCAGCTGATCCTAGCGGAGCGGCGCACCTTCCAGGCTCGTCTTAAATCGGTCTTCAAACTGCCACGTCTTTCCAAGCGCGTGGACTTTGTCGGCCTTTAACTCTTCCCGATACACCAACCGATCATCCAAAAATACTAACATCCAGCCTTGCTCGGGATAGCCTAGAAACACCCCTTCCCCGGCCTCAAAACTTGCCTCCCATCCCTCCGGGGCCTCACCAATGGGCACCCGCGAACGCGGAATCATCGACTTATCCGGCATGACAAAAAACTGCGTGAACTCACTATGGTGATAGACCGGCTTGCCCCAGACATTCACGAACGCTTTGGGGGAAATCATCTGGATTGTGAGCTGCTTGTTCTGCACCAGGCGTTCCTGCTCTCCCAATGGCGGCATACTCTGGCAACCCGCCATTACAAACAGACTCAGGACGCTCCCTAAAACCTGCAGAACCCATCGAGCACTCCCTTCACCTTGCCCAGGCTGTTCCATCACATTTGCCCCCTTCCCCCCCCGTCATAGAAGCCGCCGACTCTTCTGCTCGGTTGGCTTCACCGGCACACACACATCGCATTGGCACAGCTGCCGCAGAAGCCCGTAAGAATAAATTCCACTGTCATGCCCATCACTCCAGGAAAATTGAAGCGCATACCGCCCGACCGGCTGAATGTCCTGCGCCATAATAAACATCGGCACATCATCAGGCTTCAATCGGCGCACACCCGTCCACTCATCGACGCAGGCCGCACAAGGACATTGCAGCCTCAGCGCACGAACGGGATAGATTCCCTTGTGGCCATCGCTCCACTCGATGCCCAACACACCCTTCTCCAACCATTGCATGTCGATGGGAACCAATGCCGCGGCCATAGTCTCTCCCCTTATCCCCTCATGTTCCATCGACTCAGACCGAAGACATCGACGCCAAGAAATCGACCGGCGGCAACCGCCGACCAGCCACGACCGTCACATAGCCTTCAATCGCCCGCTCCACCTCAGCCCGTACCTGGCCGGTCGCCGTCAGCCGCGTGACCAGCTCGGGAGTCAGTCGAATAGCTTGCTGCAGAAACGACAGGCTCCCGCGTGACATCACGATACACCGGACCATCTGCCGCGTCGCACAGGAGAGACAGACAAATCCGCCGGCCAGCGGCGAGAACTGCGGCTCCCCCGTCACACCGGACTTCCCACAGGTCGCACAGTGATCGGTTTGCGGACGAAACCCCGTCAGCCCCAGCAAACGAATCTGAAACAGCAACGCCACCAAGACCGGATCTCGACTCCCCTTGAGAGCCCCCAACCCCTGACCTAAGGTCTCGAAGAGCCTGGCATCCGGATCGCCGTCCGGCGTGACCGCCCCCACCACATTGACCATCCGAGCCGCACAGGCCATCAACACCAATTCTTCCCGAAGCGGCTGAAAGGATTCGATCAGATCGACATGAGAAATCCGATAGAGCGAATCACCCGGCTTCTCGAACAAATCCAGATGACAGCGGGTAAAGGGCTCAAGCGTGGCTCCGAAGTGGCTCTTGAATCGCCGGGCACCGCGCGCCACGCCACGGATTTTCCCGAACTCTTTCGAATAGAAAGTCACAATCCGGTCGGCTTCACCCCACCGACGGCTTTTGAGAATGATCGCAGAGGTTTTTACGAGAGGCATCGCCCAAGCCTTTTTCGCACACGCAATACTCCGGCTCCCTCCGCGGCGAGGCTGATCACCGCAGATGGTCTAAAAACAGCGTGGCCAATGAGAGATAGATCGTGATGCCTGTAATATCGTTGGCCGTCGTCACGAAGGGACCGGCCGCCACGGCAGGATCAACACCCATGCGCTTCAGCACGACCGGCATGATCGTCGCCATGCTCGTCGAGACCAGGAAGGCGATCACCAGCGACGTCCCGACCACCATGCCCAAAAAGGCCTGATGCCAAGCCCATCCGACCAAGGTCAGCATCACGCCGCAAGCCAGGCCCATCAAGAGTCCGACCTTGACCTCGCGGAAAAAGACCGTGCGCACATCCGACAGCTCGACCACCCCTGTGGCCAGTCCGCGAATGATTAAAGTCGACGACTGCAATCCCACGTTGCCGCCCATCGCCGCGATGACCGGGATAAAGCTGACGATCGCCACCACCTCTTGCAATGTCATTCTGAAGTACCAGAGAATCGCACCGGACAAGAGACTGCCCACCAAATTGGTAAACAGCCAGGGCAGCCGCAACTTTGCCGCGCCGAAACTGGACGACTTTGAGACCGAGTCCTCCTCGATCGCGCCGGCCATTTTCAACATATCTTCCGTGGCCTCTTCACGGATGACGTCCACCACGTCATCGACCGTGATGATGCCCGCAAGCTTTCCGTCCTTCTCGACAACAGGAATCGCCAGCAAGTTGTAACTGGCCACCTGGCGCGCCACCTCTTCCTGGTCCATATCGACCGCCACGCTCATGACATCGCGCATCATGATATTTTTCAGCGGCGTGGCCGGAGGAACCGTCAACAGCTGGCGTAACGAGAGCACTCCGACGAGGTGTTCATCCTTGTCGGTCACATAAATATAAAACACCATTTCGGCATCGGTGGCCTGCTGCAGCCGTCGAATGGCCTCCTGCGCCGTCGCATCTTCCGGCAGCGAAAAGAACTCCGTGGTCATGATGCCGCCGGCCGTATCCTTGGGATACTTGAGAATATCGGCGACTTCCGTCGAGTCCTCCGTCTTCATCAGGGCCAGAATGTCTTTGCCCCGCTCTTCAGGGAGGAATCCCAGAATATAGGCGACGTCGTCGGGCCCCAGATCTTTCAAAAGCCAGGCGATATCGGAGTGCAGCAGGTCGGCCAAGACTTGCTGAATACTATCGCCGTCCAGCTCGCTCAAGACCTGTCCGCGCTTGGCTTCGCCGCGAACGAGTTCAAAGACTTCGCGCTTTTCTTTGGGAGAACTCAGATGAGTGATGACTCTGGCGGCATCGGCCGGATGCATCCGGCCGAGCATCTTCGACAGATTCGTGATCGCCCCGCGTCGCAACAGGCGCTGCACGGACAGCAAAATGATATCCGACTTCGTCTGCCCGCGATCCGACTGATCCCGAAGCGCATCCCGCAACACGTCCCGTTCGGACGCCCGAAGGCGGGCATCGGGTGATTGCGGATCGACTGGTTGTTCAGTAGGCAGCATAGCGGGATCCCTAGTAGCCGAGCTCCATGAGCGTGCGCTCGTCTTCGCGCCAGTCTTCCCGTACCTTGACCCACACCTCCAAAAACACTTTCATGTCGAACACGCGCTCCATATCCTGCCGCGCCTGGGTACTGATCAGTTTCAACCGTTCGCCATGCTTGCCGATCACGATCCCTTTCTGCGTGTCCCGTTCGACGAGAATCGTGGCCCGGATCCTCGTAATCTTACTTTCCTCGACGAACTCTTCGATTTCGACCGCGACGGAATAGGGCACTTCCTGCTCCGTCACGGCGAGAATTTTCTCGCGAATCAATTCCGCCGCCAGCGTGCGCATCGACTGGTCCGTGAGCATGTCCTCGTTATACACCCCTTCGCCCTCGGGCAAATGAGCGACCGTCACCTCCAGCAGGCGATCGATGTTGTCCCCGTCCTCCGCGGACACCGGCACCACCTCGGTCCAGGGGAACAGCCTTCCGTAGGCCTCCAGCACCGGCAGCAACTTGATCTTGTTCACCGCGTCGACCTTCGTCACCACCAGAATGACCGGGCGAGGGTGTTTGGCCATGGCCGTTTTCACATGAGTGATCGCCGCCAGATCCCCGGGCCCGGGCAGATGAAGCGACTCCATCAGCACATAGAGCAGATCGGCATCGTCCAGCGCTTCCACCGTCGTCCGCACCATTCGCCGGTTCAACAAGTGATCCGGCTTATGCAACCCCGGCGTATCCAAAAACGCAATCTGCGCGCCCGGCACATGCGCCACGCCGAGAATACGGGTCCGGGTCGTCTGCGGCTTATTCGATACAATCGCCACCTTTTCTCCGAGCAATCGGTTCAGCAATGTGGACTTCCCCACATTGGAGCGGCCGATGATCGCTACCGTCCCGAATTTCATGGGGCCTCCTGAAGCGATCGATCCTTCACTGGGTCGGGGGACAACTGATACACCGTTTCCCCCTTGCGCACATATCCCAATCGTTCGCGAGCTAATTGTTCGATCTTGGCCGGATCATGTTGCAACCGGGCGATTTCTCCACGCAACCCGCCGTTGTCCCGTCGCAACGCGAGCAGATCCCGGTCTAATTGAGCCACCTGCTCGCGCATCGCTAGATACCGAGGCAACCCCATGTTGCCGAAGCAAAAGGCGATCAGGAGCCAGACGCAGGCACCGGCGCCAGCCACCTGAGCCACGGTGCCCATACGGCGCTGCCAATCCAGCCACACCCGTCCGCGATTCTGCTTAATGATCATAAATGTGTCAGCAACCCTCGTCTCACGAATACCGAATCATCACTCATCAAATGACACTCTCTCGCGGCGGTTCAAAACGTCCGTCCAGCGAGGCCGCAGCGAGCAAAGAGGCGAATCGTACTCTTCCCGTACGTTGAGCCTCTGCGCGATGTGAGAACAAAGCTGGCGGGCGTTTTCAGCCGCCGTTACGATCGACCGGGTACTGCATCCCGGCCAAGATACACCGCTGCGCTTCCCAGCTCTTCCTCGATGCGCAACAGCTGGTTGTATTTTGCAATCCGGTCGGTCCGTGACAACGAACCGGTCTTGATCAAGCCGGTGTTCATGGCCACCGCCACATCCGCGATCGTCGTATCTTCGGTTTCACCGGACCGGTGCGAAATGATCGCCGTATAGCCGGACCGCTTCGCCAACTCGATCGCATCCAGCGTCTCGGTCAACGTCCCGATCTGATTCAACTTGATCAGGATCGAGTTTCCGATGCCTTCCTTGATCCCTTTGGCAAAGATCTCCACGTTGGTCACGAAAATATCATCGCCGACCAACTGCACCCGCTTGCCCAGCTTCTCGGTCAGCATCTTCCACCCCTTCCAATCCAACTCGCTCAACCCGTCTTCAATCGAGAGGATCGGGTACCGGTCCAGCAACTTGCCGTAGTATGAAACCATCTCCTCGGACGACCGCTCCGGGTTCTTTTCTGCCTCAAGAATGTAGCGACCCTTGTGATAGAGTTCACTCGCCGCGCAATCCAACGCCAACGCGATATCCCGGCCGGTTTTATAACCGGCATCTTCAATCGCTTGCGAGATAAGGCTGAGCGCCTCTTCATTCGACTGCAGGTCCGGCGCAAATCCACCTTCATCGCCGACCGCCGTGTTGAGGCCCTTCTTCTTCAACAGGGCTTTGAGCGTGTGAAACACTTCCGTCGCCATGCGGAGCGCGTCGCTGAACGTCTTGGCACCCACCGGCATGATCATAAACTCTTGGAGATCCAGCCGATTGTCGGCATGCGCGCCGCCATTGATGATGTTCATCAGCGGCACCGGCAAGACCCGCGCATTCGTGCCTCCGAGATAGCGATAGAGCGGCTGCCCGGTTTCATTCGCCGCCGCCTTCGCCACCGCCAGCGAGACACCGAGAATCGCGTTGGCGCCCAGCTTGCCTTTGGTCTTTGTTCCGTCCAGCGCGATCATGGCGTGGTCGATGTTGGCCTGATCGAGCGCCTCGCAGCCGAGCAATTCCGGCGCGATCACTTTCGTGATATTGGCCACCGCCTTGGAGACACCCTTGCCCATCCAACGCTTCTTGTCGCCATCCCGCAGCTCGATCGCTTCCTTCTCGCCGGTGGAGGCGCCTGACGGCACCGCTGCCCGTCCAATCGCGCCGCTCTCCAGCATCACTTCCGCTTCCACCGTCGGGTTGCCGCGGGAATCGACAATCTGCCTGCCCTTAATCTCTCTAATCGCGCTCATACGTCTCTACGCTCCTCGGTTAGTAGCACGTCCTAACTGCTGAACTTCTTCTTCAACAACTCATTCACCTTGCCCGGATTCGCTTTGCCGCCGCTGGCCTTCATCACCTGCCCGACCAGGAAACCCAGCACCTGCTGCTTCCCTTCCTTGAACTGCGCCACCTGTGCCGGATTTTTCGTCAGCACTTCGTCAATGATCTTATCCAGCGCCCCTTCATCGGAGACTTGGGTCAGCCCCTTTTCTTGGACGATCTGCTCCGGCTGCTTGCCGCTACTATAGAGCTCAGGGAAAATCTCGCGGGCCACCTTCAAACTGATCGTCCCCTTCTCGACCAGTTGCAACAGATCGACCAACCGTTCAGGCGTCACCGGTGAGGCCGTGATATCGGTCCCCGAGAGGTTCAACTCCCGCGTCAGCTCCCCCATCACCCAGTTACTGACGGTCTTGGGCTGATTGAACAGCTTCACACTGGCTTCGAAGTAATCCGCGATGCCTTTGGACACGGTCAGCACACCCGCATCGTACTCGGGCAACCCATAGTCGCGCACCAATCGAGCTACGCGAGCGGCCGGCAACTCCGGCACGCTGCCGCGAAATCCCTCAATCCATTCCTTGTCGAGCTTCAACGGCACCAGATCCGGATCGGGGAAATAGCGATAGTCGTGCGCCTCTTCTTTCGAACGCATCACCGCCGTCTCACCGCGTTCGAGATTCCAGAGGCGCGTTTCCTGAAAAATTTTCCCGCCCTCGCTCAATACCTTGGTCTGCCGCTTGATCTCGTATTCGATCGCATCCTTCACGAACTTGAAGGAGTTGAGGTTCTTCAGCTCGACCTTCGTGCCGAATTCTTTCTGACCCAGCGGACGGAGCGACAGATTCGGCTCGCAGCGAAAACTGCCTTCATCCATATTGCCGTCGCACACGTCGAGATACATCAAAATGTCCCGCAAGCCCTTCAAGTAGGCGACGACTTCGTCGGCCGACCGCATGTCCGGCTCCGTCACGATCTCCAGCAGCGGTGTCCCGGCACGATTCAAGTCGACCCGGCTGCCGCTGGTGCCGGTCTCATGCACATTCTTCCCGGCATCTTCTTCCAGATGGGCCCGCCGGATCTTGACGCGCTTCTTGTTGTCGCCGACCGCAATCTCGATCCACCCATGCTCGCAAATCGGCGATTCGTACTGCGAGATCTGGTAGCCCTTGGGAAGATCGGGGTAGAAGTAGTTCTTCCGGTCAAATTGATTGTTCGCCCCGATCGTGCAATTCAGTGCCAACCCAGCCCGCACGGCCATTTCCACGGCAGCGCGATTGATGACCGGCAACGTGCCGGGCAGACCCAAACAGACCGGGCAGGTCTGGCTGTTCGGCGAACGGCCGAACGTCGTCCCGCATCCGCAGAACATTTTGGTCTTCGTGCGCAACTGCGCATGCACCTCGACCCCGATGACAACTTCGTAGATCATCCTCAGCCCTGTTCCTCTCCACGCATGCGGTCACGCTCACGCTTCATCGCTTCGCGACCGGCCTCGAAGGCCTCCCGCAGCACCGACTTTTTCGAGTCGACGAACTCCTTGCCCTGATCGACCACTTCCTCGAACGACTCACCGGCCCGGCCGGCCAAATCCCGCAGATTGTCTTCGGCGCGACGCGCGTAGCCCCGAAGCTGCTCGCGGGATTCACGTCCCGACTGCGGCGCCAACAGCAGGGCCGCCACCGCGCCCAATGCAGCTCCGCTCAGAAAGGCCAAGAATACGCCCGCAGAGGATCCTCGTTCATCCGCCATTGTGGTGTTCTCCTTCGTGTTTCATTCGTTCGCGCACGACCTGCGTCGCCGCCTTAAATCCCGCAACCACACTCGCCACGTTCGTCAGCAACGTGCCGCTCGACCCGCGCACCACGTTGTGGACCTGCTGCACTGATTCGCCGACTTCGCCCACGGCATGCAGCAACACCGCCGCATGTTCGACACCACCGCGGGCCTGATCGGCCAGGTCGTTCAAATTCTGACTCATGCTGCGCAGGTCGGCGACAAGAGGCGGCATGTCCGCATTCATTTTGGCCAGCAGGTGCTCAGACTCCGCCACGGTTTTCCGAAGCTGAATCAACACCGGAACGAGATAGCCCACCAGCACCGCAAAGGCGACCGCGATCAGGATGGCGGCAATTTCTACAATGGTCATAATCCCCTCCCGTACATGCTCACTTCCGACGTCTTACCGTACCGCCGGCTTCTTCGCACGCCATTGCATCGCCTGTTCATACGCATGGGCGGCTCTCAACAGGGTGTCCTCTTGAAATGCCCGCCCGATAAGCTGCAAACCGATCGGGAGCCCTGCCTTGCTGAATCCACAGGGCAATGAGATGGCCGGTAAGCCGGCTAGATTGACGGAGATCGTGAAAATATCCGAGAGATACATCTGCAAGGGATCTTCGCTCTTCTCGCCCAGCTTAAAGGCCGGCGTGGGCGTCACGGGCGTCACAATCAGATCGACTTCTTTGAAGGCCGCGTCAAAATCCTGCCGAATCAATGTCCGTACCGCCTGCGCTTTCCCGTAGTAGGCATCGTAGTAGCCGGAGCTCAGCGCATAGGTGCCCAGCATGATCCGGCGCTTCACCTCCGGACCAAATCCATCCTGGCGGGTCTTGGTATAGAGGTCCAGCAGATCTTTCGTATCCTTGGAACGCAGGCCGAACTTCACGCCGTCGAAGCGGGCCAAATTCGAACTCGCTTCCGCCGTGGCAATGACATAATACACCGCCACCGCCGCATCGGTGCGCGGCAGCTGAATCTCTTTGATCTCTCCACCGAGACTTTTCAATTCTTCGATCGCCGCACGCACGGCCTGCTCGACTTCCGGGTCGAGACCCTCTGCGAAAAATTCAGCCGGGATCCCGACCTTCAGCTTCTTCAGATCTTTTTTCTTCAGTGCCTTCGTATAGTCGGGCACCGGCACATCCGCCGAGGTTGAGTCCATCGGATCGTGACCGGCAATGACACCCAAGAGAAAAGCCGCGTCCGCCACATCCTTCGTGATGGGCCCGATCTGATCGAGCGACGAGGCGAAGGCGATCAGCCCGTAGCGCGACACCCGCCCATAGGTCGGCTTCAAGCCGACCACGCCGCAAAACGCCGCCGGCTGCCGGATCGATCCGCCGGTATCCGATCCGAGCGCCGCCGCGCACTCGTCCGCCGCCACCGCGGCCGCCGATCCGCCGCTCGATCCGCCCGGCACACATTGCAGATTCCAGGGATTGCGGCTGGGACCGAACGCCGAGTTTTCCGTGGAGGATCCCATCGCAAACTCATCGAGGTTGGTCTTCCCCAACAGCACATAGCCCTGCGCCCGCAACTTCGCGATGACCGTGGCATCATAGGGCGGCACAAAGTGCTGGAGCATCCGCGAGCTGCAGGTGGTCGTGACGCCCTCGGTGCAGAGGTTGTCCTTGATCGCCAGGGGCATCCCCATCATCGGCTGCGTTTTCCGCCAACCCTTCAGCGAGTCGTCCAGCGCAGCCGCATCGACCATCGCCTGCTCTTTTTGGGTTGTCACGTACGCCTTGACCTTGGGCTCGACCTGCCCGATGCGCAGGAAATAGGCGCGCACGATCTCCTTGGCGGTGACTTCCCCGGCCGTGAATTTCCGCTGCAGTTCGCAGAGCGTCAGTTTATGCAGACTCATGGGTGCTTGGCCGCCGCCTCAACGATGCGGTTCTTTCCATCCACGCGCACGATCTTCGGCGCGTGCCGTTTGATCTCTTCTTCGCTGTAGTATTCGTAACAGAAGATAATGATCTGATCGCCCGTCGCGCCCTTCCGCGCCGTCGGCCCGTTCAAGATGATTTCTCCGCCGCCCCGCTTTCCGGTGATCGCGTAGGTCATAAACCGTTCGCCGTTATTCAGGTTCGAACAAACGACGGCCTCATACGGAAGAATGCCGGCCGCCTCGAGCAGCTCCTCATCGACCGTCAAGCTCCCCTCGTACTCCAGGTGTGCGCCGGTCACGGTCGCACGGTGAATTTTTGATCGCAGCATCTGTCGAAACATGAGACTCCTTTATGGCTGGATCCCCGCACGGCGGGGATCTTAATCAATAATCTTCGGCACGCAGAATCCGTCCGCTTCACGCTCCGGGGCATTGGCAAGGGCCTGCTCCACCGACAACGACGGCCGCACCACATCGTCGCGAAACACATTGACCTGGCCCAAGACCGTCGCCGTTGGCTGAACTCCGTCCGTATTGTATTTCTTGAGCGTCTCGACATGCGTCAGAATCTGGCTCAACTGTTTGGTGAACACGGCCACCTCGCTCTCAGTCACCTGCAGCCGCGCCAGCTTCGCCACCTTCTCAACTTCCTGTTTCGTAATTTCCACTCGGTTTATCCTTCCCACTCATTGAGGATGTTCAAAATGGCCTTCCAGCAAGGCCGCAGGAAGTCCGTTAACCGAGGCGTACCCACTGGGGTACGTCGCAGGGAGACGGACGACCGAGAACGCCGCTGGAAGCCATTTTCAACATCCGATCACTCCACCGTCACGCTCTTTGCCAAGTTCCGCGGCTGATCCACATCCGCCCCGCGCAACACAGCAATATGATACGCCAACAACTGCAAGGGAATCGTGAACAGAATGGGCGAGAGCAACGGGTGCGTGTCCGGAATCGTAAACACCGCATCCGCCGTTTTCCCGAGCTCGCGCTCGCCTTCAGCCACAAACGCAATCACCGGCGCATGCCGCGCCTTCACTTCCATCAGATTGCTCACTGTCTTTTCATACAGGCGATCGCGCGGCGCCAGCACCACCACCGGCATGCCCTTGTCGATCAAGGCAATCGGCCCATGCTTCATCTCGCCTGCCGGATACCCTTCGGCATGGATATAAGAAATCTCTTTCAACTTGAGAGAACCTTCCAGCGCGATCGGGTAATTGATCCCACGGCCCAGGAACAGAAAATTGCGCTTCTTGTAATAGCGTTTCGCGATGGCGACCACTTCAGCTTCCCGGCCCAGCACCCGCTCAACCAGAGAAGGCAATTGCACCAGTCGATCCAACCAGGCTTTTCCGTCGGCCACATTCATCACCCTGCGCACGCGCGCCAGATGGAGCGACAGCAGATACAGCGCCGTGAGCTGCGCGGTAAACGCTTTCGTCGAGGCCACACCGATCTCCGGCCCGCAATGCGTATAGAGCACCCCGTCCGACTCACGCGCCAGCGTGCTGCCGACCACGTTCACGATGGACACGACCCGCGCGCCCTTCGCTTTCGCTTCCCGTGCAGCCGCCAACGTATCGGCGGTTTCACCCGATTGGGAAATCGTAATGAACAGGTCATTCTTCCCGACCAGCGGATCGCGATAGCGAAACTCGCTCCCGATATCGACTTGCACCGGCGTCCGCACCATTTCCTCGAAGAGATACTTGCCGACTAACCCGGCGTGCCAGGAAGTCCCGCAGGCCACGATCCAGATCCGTTCCACCGCGGCGAATTCCTTGGGCGTGAGTCCGATGTCCGGCAGATCGGCTTCTCCGGTTTCGTAGGAGTACCGCCCGCGCATGGTATCGAGAATGGTCTGGGGCTGCTCGTGAATCTCCTTCAGCATGAAATGCGGATACCCGCTTTTCTCCACGGCGGACGCATCCCACGTGATTTTCGTCGCCTTCCGGAAGACCGGCTGCCCATCCGCATTCGTCAGATGCATCTCGTGCTGCGTCACCACCGCGACGTCACCCTCTTCAAGGTAGGTCACATCCCGCGTGTGCGCCAACATCGCCATCACGTCGGACGCGACAAACGATGCCTGTTTGGTGCGTCCAACCACCAACGGACAACCGGACCGCGCGGCAATCAAGGTCCCCGGCTCCTTCTCAGAAATCACCGCCAAGGCATAACTCCCGCGCACATCCTTCGTCGCCGAGCGAACGGCATCCGCCAACCCCTGCCCCTGCTGAAGATACTTATCGATCAAATGGGCCAGCACTTCCGTGTCGGTCTCCGACTGAAACTTGTAGCCCTCTTTTTCTAACTGCTGCTTCAGCGGCTGATAGTTCTCGATGATGCCGTTGTGCACGAGGACACAACCCTTCGATCGATGCGGATGGGCATTCTGCTCAGACGGCTTGCCGTGCGTCGCCCAGCGGGTGTGACCGATACCCACCATGCCGCTCAGCTCTTTCTCTTGCAGCGACTTTTGAAGATTCACCAGCTTGCCGACGCTACGCCGCACATTGATTTTCTGCCCCTGCTGGATGGCGACGCCCGCGGAGTCGTACCCGCGATACTCCAACTTGGCCAGCCCGCCGATCAGAATCGGAACCGCTTCTTGATTTCCCACATAGCCAACAATGCCACACATCGATCGTCTACCTCCGCTTCTTCTTGCTGGACGCCTTGGTGGCCGCCGTTCGCTTACCGGCCGGCTTCACCGGAGCCTGCTTCTCATTCGCCAACAACGCACGCCGTCTGGCAGCCCATCCGGCCCGATTGACTTGCGCCACCCGGGCGATCGCCAACGCATCCGCCGGCACATCCTGCGTCACCGTCGTACCGGCCGCAATAACCGCCCCTGCCCCGATGGTCACCGGGGCAATCAACTGCGTATCGCTCCCCAAAAACACATGATCGCCCACGACCGTCTGGTACTTATGCACCCCGTCGTAGTTGCACGTAATCGTGCCGGCGCCGATATTGACGTCCTTGCCGATCGTCGCATCCCCGAGATAGCTCAGATGGTTGGCCTTGGCGCCTTCGCCCAGATCCGTCTTCTTCATCTCGACAAAGTTGCCGACCTTCGCCTTCTTGCGCACCCGCACACCGGGACGCAAATGCACGAACGGACCGATCGTAGCCTGCTCGTCGATCTGCGAGTCGGCACAGACGCAATGATCCAGAATCGTCACATGGGAACCGACCGCACAATTCGTGAGCCGCGTGAAGGAACGGATTTCACCGCCCTCTCCGATGACCGTCTTCCCTTCCAGGGTCACGTTCGGATGCAAGATCGTATCTTTGCCAATCACGACCTCAGCATCGATCCAGGTGGAGGCCGGGTCGATCATCGTCACACCGGCTTCCATCCAGCGCCGTCGGATCTGCTGACGAATCACCTGCTCAGCGTCCGCCAACTGCAACCTCGAATTGACCCCCAACCCTTCGTCCGGGTTCGCCAGCGGCAACGCCGCGACCCGATGGCCCTGCGTGACCGCCATATCGACGATGTCCGTCAGGTAGTACTCGCCCTGCGCATTGTGCGGCTGCACCTTGTCCAAGGCCGCAAAGAGAAAGGGCCCGTCGACGACATAAGTCCCGACATTGATTTCGCGGATCCCTCGTTCTTCCGGAGACGCGTCGCGATCTTCGACGATTTTCACCACATCGGCGGACGCATGGACGGCACCGGACGCGCCCTTCGCCGTCCGCCGCACCACCCGGCCATAGCCGCCAGGGTTATCCAGAATCGCCGTCAAGAGGGTGACCGTCGCACCGGCTGCCCGATGCGTTTGCAACAGCGCGCGCAATGTCGATTCTTGCAGCAGCGGCGTATCGCCGTTGAGAATGAGGTAGGCCACAGGCGCATTGGCCTTGCCGGGAGCAAACACCGAACGCGTTTGCAACACCGCATGCCCCGTCCCCAATTGCTGAACCTGTTCGACGATGTGCACCGCCGCGCCGCCGGACTGGCCCGCGAGCGCAGCCTCCAGCACCGCACGGACCTGCGCGGCCTGATGCCCCACGACCACCGCGACAGAATGCCCGGCAACCGCACGGGCGACATCGAGCGCATACCGGATCATCGGACGCCCGACGATCTGATGCAGGACCTTGGCCTGCTCCGACCGCATACGCGTGCCACGCCCGGCCGCCATCACCACGACACCCAACCCATCCATGGCCATCTCCTGCTTATGCGGCATCATCCGATGGTCACCCCCGCGTCCGGTTGCTTTACCCCGCTCCATTTCGCATCCGCATTCAACACTGACGCCATCGAGGTGGCCGGCGTATAGAGCCCGCCTGAGACGATGAGCTTCATCGCTTCTTCGACTGAGATATCCACCGACATGACTTCACGTTCCGGAACCAACAGAAAATACCCGGACGTGGGATTCGGCGACGTCGGCACATAGACATGGATCAACGGCTCCTGCGCCAACGAGGCCGTCTCGGATTTGGTGATCCCTGTGACAAAGGCAAAACAATAGTGGCCGTTCTTGGGGAACTGAATGAGCACCACCCGATGATAGGAGCCTCGGTCAGAAAACGAGAGAATATCCATCATCGATTTCAGTGTCGAATAAATCCCGCGAACCAGCGGCAGGCGATTCAACCAGTCTTCCCAGATCCGCACAATCTGCCGGCCGATGAAATTCGCGGCAAACAGCCCGACGGAGAAGATCAGCACAATGAGCGCCACAATCCCCAAACCCGGCACATAATACTCCGGCATCCACCGAGCCACCGCTTCGCCCAAAATGCCATCCACGGTGACAAAGAGGGCCTTCAAAATAAGGATCGTCCCCCAAATCGGGGTAATGACGAGCAGACCCGTCAGAAAGTATCGTTTCAACAAGGTTTTCAGCATGTCAATCAGGTCTTGAATGGGGCCCTATAATGTGGTGGCTCATCATACAGAGATTCACCAAGTGCCGCAATCCATTTATGGGTATTTTCAATGGGTTACACAAAGAAACTAGTAGCGCTGGCGAGAGGGAACCAGGATGAATTGCAAGAGGTCTTCGGCGGCCCTCAAGGCTTCCGTCGGGGAGATATGCCAGAGGATCGGCATCTCCCCTTCGGAGATTCGTACCGGCGGCTAGTTAGAAGCTGTTTCGTACCCGCGCACTTCCATGCAATGATCCTGGAGCTCCTGGAGCTGGATGAAGAAAGCCTGACCCGTAGCCGTCCCGGCTTCACGCTCACACTCCCACAAATCCCGCTTGGCATCCGCCACCGACTTGCCGGTCGGCGAGATGTAATCGTTCCAGGTACATCCGGACGACAGTAACAGTGCGCACACAATAAGACCGGTCTTCATTATTTCCTCCTGGTTGAAACATCAGTCACTCTTCCATTCTCCTATCCAACAGTAGCGAAACGCTTGTCCAACCACTATTCCCCGTTAGCGGGGAAGCCTCTCATGAAAGAGCGGTAGGCGGATCCCTACAGCGGCCGCGCCGGACGACTCAAGGCGTCACTCGCAGAACCCGCACTCAAGCCTCTCCGGTCATTCTTGCTATTCAATTGAGCTTGGCATTACGATCGCGTCGAACTCTGAACCCGTGACAGGAACCACTCGTGGCGAAACGACGCAGTCATACAGCCGGCATCTTCATCACGCTGGAAGGCACCGAAGGGAGCGGAAAATCGACCCAAGCCGCTCGCCTGGCCCAGGCCCTTCGCGCCGAAGGCCATGCCGTGCTCCTCACACGGGAACCGGGCGGCACGCCGGCAGCCGAGCAGCTCCGCGCGGTGCTGCTTAAGAATAATTCGGAGTCGCTGGCGGCAGAAACGGAAGCCTTCGTCATTCTCGCAGC
Source organism: Nitrospira sp. (assembly GCA_030692565.1). Taxonomy (NCBI): domain Bacteria; kingdom Pseudomonadati; phylum Nitrospirota; class Nitrospiria; order Nitrospirales; family Nitrospiraceae; genus Nitrospira; species Nitrospira sp. The sequence goes on along the minus strand of JAUYAO010000060.1, from coordinate 22,165 downwards.
CCGCCGCCAACATGTGGATCACGTGATCGCACCGGCGCTGCAGCAGGGCGCAATTGTGATCTGCGACCGGTTCATCGATTCCACCTTGGCCTATCAAGGCTATGCGCGAGGGCTGGACCTGAAGACGCTGCGCACGATGAACCGCTGGGCCACCGGGGGCCTTGCGCCTGACCTCACTCTACTCTTCGATCTTCCCGTAGCCACCGGCCTGCGCCGGCGGCAGCGCGACGCCGCGGGGCAAAACCGGCTGGACCGGGAGACAAGACGCTTTCACGAAAATGTGCGCTCAGGATTTTTGCAGCTTGCGCGCAAAGAAGCCCGGCGCATCAAGCCGGTCGATGCAGCGCGAACCCCCGACAGGATTGCAGACGACGTGCGGACCCTCGTGTTCGATTGGCTGGAGAAGCGCCGGCCGCAAACGGGCCGGAGAAACTAGCCATGCCCTTTCGCGATATCACCGGACATGAACATCCGATCGCGGTCCTGCGGGCCGCCGTCTCACACGACCGGCTGGGACATGCATATCTCTTCCATGGCGAAGACGCGATCGGGAAACGCCTGACGGCGATCCATCTCGTCCAGGCCTTGAACTGCGAACAACCGCCTTCACCGGATGTGCTGGACAGCTGCGGCGCCTGCCGCGCCTGCCTGCAGATCGCCGCGCGGACGCACCCGGACTTTATCGCAATCGACCCTGACCGTGAATTGGCCAATCCCGCCATCAAGATCGAGCAGGTCAGGGAAATCGAACAGCAGTTCGTCTATCGCCCGTTGATGGGCGAGAGAAAGATCTGCCTGATCGACGAAGCCGACCGCATGACCATCGGCGCCGCCAATGCACTGCTCAAAACGCTGGAGGAACCGCCGGGTCACGCACTCTTCCTCCTGATTACCAGCAGACCCAACGCGCTCCCCATCACCATCCGTTCGCGCTGCCAGCAACTCCGCTTCACCACACCGGCGCGCACGCAGGTCGAAGCCGCCGTGATCCTCAAGCGCGAACTGCCGCCGGCGGATGCGCGGCTCCTGGCGCTCGTCACGGAAGGCCGCATCGGCGAGGCGCTCACGCTGGATGTCGCCGCCCTGCGTGAATGGCAACGCGACTGTTTGGCCATCGTGGCCCCCGCGACGCTCAGATCGATCAGCGCAATCCTGACACTGGCCGAGAGCCTCGCCAAATCCGATCGTGGCATCGAGACGCTGACCTGGCTCAGCCGCTGGATCCGGGATCTCCTACTCGTCCATGTCGGCGGCGACCACGATCAAATTCTCCATCTCGAACAGCTCGACCAGCTCCAGGAGTATGCCCGCACGACCGATCTCACCCTGCTCCTCGACCTGATCAAGGAGATCGAACGCACACAGCAGAATGCCACCCGCAATCTGAATCTCCACATGGCCCTGGAATCCTGCCTGCTCAAACTCCGTGATGCCCTCGGCCTCGCACCCGCCGGAATGCCTGCCTAGAAATCCTTATTCCCAACCTGGTATCTTCCCCCTCGTCATGCGAGATCAAAACACGTTCTACATTACGACGCCGATTTACTACGTGAACGATGTGCCGCACATCGGCCACGCCTACACCACTGTCGCCGCCGATGTGCTCGCGCGCTACTGGCGTCTGCGGGGTCGCGACGTCATGTTCCTGACCGGCCTCGACGAGCACGGACAGAAAGTGCAGCAGGCCGCCGCAAAGGCCGGCATCGATCCGCAGGCCCATTGCGACAAGCTGGCGCCGCAGTTCCAAGACCTCTGGAAACGGTTGAACATTTCGAATGATGCCTTCATCCGCACCACCGATGCGCCGCACAAGAAAGTCGTTCAACGATATCTTCAAGAGCTCTACGATAAGCAGCTGATTTATAAGGACTCGTACACAGGTTGGTATTGCACGTACGACGAACGGTTCTGGACTGAAAAAGATGTCCTGGGAGGGATCTGCCCGGACTGCAAACGCCCCATCGAGCAGCTCAGCGAGCACAACTATTTCTTTAAGATGGGGCAGTATCAGGAACAGCTCATCGACCACATCAAGCAGTACCCGCACTTCATCCGGCCCGAGTCCCGCCGCAACGAAGTCCTGGGGTTCCTGACCACTCAGAAGCTCGGCGACCTATCGATCTCCCGACCCAAGTCGCGCCTCTCGTGGGGCATCGAATTGCCGTTCGATCACGACTACGTGACCTACGTCTGGTTCGACGCCCTGGTCAATTACATCTCCGCATTGGAATACAAGCTGACGACACCCTCGGTTAATCGCTACTGGCCGGCCTCTGTCCATCTCGTCGGGAAAGACATCCTCACCACCCATGCCGTCTATTGGTCGACGATGTTGATGGCGCTAAACCTGCCGCTGCCGGAAACCATCTTTGCGCATGGCTGGTGGACCGTCGACGGCGAGAAGATGTCGAAGAGCCGCGGCAACGTCGTCGATCCCAACAAGATGGTCGAGACCTACGGCATCGATGCCTTCCGTTACTTCCTCCTGCGCGAAGTCCCGTTCGGACAAGACGGAGATTTCTCACAGACGGCGATGATCACCAGCATCAACAGCGACTTGGCCAACGGCATCGGCAATCTACTCAGCCGTACCCTCACGATGATCGAGCGTTTCGCAGACGGGAAGATTCCGGCAAGCGGCCCGGCCGCGCTCCCGGAACTCGAAGAGAAGATCGCCCAGGCCGCCACGCAATTGCCGGCCATGTTGGAACGAGGCTTCAGCGCGCTCACCTTCCGCGACAATCTACAAACGATCGGCGAACTGGCCAGCCTCTGCGATGAATACATCGACAAAGCCGCGCCCTGGAAGCTGGCGAAGAATCCCGACGACGCGCCGAAACTGAAAACGGTCCTGAATACCGCCGCCCGCGCCCTGCGCCTGCTGGCCGTCTCACTCCACCCGTTCATGCCGCAGACGACGGAACAACTGGCCCGGCAGCTCGGCTACCACTTTGACTTTACCAAGGCCGTCCCGGCTTCCGCCTACCAGTGGGACAGCCCCGTGGCCGATCTCCCGATCGCCAAGGGAGCGCCGTTGTTCCCCCGGATCGAAATCGCCGCAGACTCGAAGACAGCCACCGCAAAAGACGCGCCCAAGGCACAGAAAGATTCATCGAAAAAAGGAGCCAAACCAGTGAGCGACACACCCGCGACCCCGCAACCGGTTCCCGCCACAGCCACCACGACCCCGGCCGTAACAACAGCAACTCCCGCGGCACCGGCAGCAGTGCCCGCACCGGCCGCGCCGCCACAGATCAGCATCGACGACTTCATGAAGATTCAGCTGAAGACGGCGAAAGTCATCAGCGCGGAGCGTATACCGAAGTCGGAGAAGCTGTTGAAGCTCCAAGTCTCACTCGGCACGGAGCAACGGCAGATCGTGGCAGGCATCGGCAAGAAGTATGAGCCGGAGGCACTCGTCGGCAAGATGATCGTGATCGTCGCGAATCTGAAACCGGCGAAGCTCATGGGCATCGAGTCGCAGGGCATGGTCCTGGCCGCCGGCGACAGCGAAGTGCGCGGCCTCGCCACCATCCTGGAAGAAGTGGAACCGGGCACCAAGGTCAAATGAACCGAGCGGGTATCAGGCTCCGCGTTCTCGTCCTCTCACTCCTCCTGATGCCTCTGCCCTGTCTCGCCCTCCCCGCGCAGGAAGACGCGCCGCCAGACCTCCATCTGAATGATCCGAAACCCACGACCATCCTCGTGCGCGTCGTTGCCCATGGCTCCATGGTGCTGGGCAAAGAGGTCGGCGGCGCGCGCGTGACGATCACCGACGTGGCCAGCGGCCAGATCCTCGCCACCGGCATCCAACAAGGCGATGCCGGCGATCAGAATCAGATCATGCGCACCCCGCGCCTGATGGAAGAGGCTCACTACAGCAGCCGTCCCGCTGCCGTCTTCACCGCCACGCTCGACCTGGTTACTCCGACACTCGTGGATATTGCAGCCGAAGGACCACTCGCATTTCCAGCCGCATCTCAACGCGTCTCCACCCGCGCCTGGCTAATTCCCGGCCATGACCTGACCAGCGACGGCATTGTGTTGACGCTCTACGGCTACATCATCCAGATCGAGCATCCGAAATCTGTCGGCGGCGGCCTCATCGCGAAAGACGACGTGGTCCTACGCGCATCCGTCCGCACCCTCTCCGGCGCACTCGTCCGTCCCCATGGCGATTGGGACTCGCGTAAAGTCCACATCTACGGCGAGCTGCTCATCGGCACGAAGGTGATGGAGCGCTTGCAGCTGTTCTACAGCGGCGACAAAGCCGCCTTCGAAGCGCCCTTCTTCGTCCCGCTCCCTAAAGATGCGCCCGACGGCATCACCCTCCGCGTCGTCGCCGCCGATCCGTCCAGCGGTAACTTCGGCGTATCCGAAGCCAAGTATCCGGTACTGAGCGAACGGCTGCCGCCGAAATCGGCGAGATAGGGGGACTGCCGCGCCCACACAAACTATCAGGCCAGAAAGTCGCGAAAGACCACGATAAGCGGGGAAAGATTTCAGGGGAGGGATAGAACTACGAAGCCGAACCAGCCAGTTCGCGCGCGTGGGCGATCTCACGTTTGTGCGCCGGACGAACCTGAGAAGCCAACAGCGTCACGACCGCCACCGTCTCACCATCCAATGTCGTAAATTCGACCTCATAGCCTTCGCCGCCGCGATGAATCAACACCACAGCCCCAATGTCTCCTCGCCTGAGCCCGTGCTTGGGAAGGTCGCATTCCAGAATCACGTCTTCTAACTCCTGAATCATGGCGTCCTCCGTTTCAGGGGATAGGCGGTCACAAATCGCGGCGACTGGCCACCTTCATCTATAAACCAGACCGTTCGAACTTGCAATTGTCGGCCGTTCGGCGAGACGAGAGGCCCTTCGATTGCGTAGCGGGTGCCAAACGATGTGTTCTCAGCAACCGTCACAACCTGCTCCTTCGCATGTTGCCGCAAAGCGTCTGCCAACCCTTCCCATCCAGAAGCGGTAAAACCATGTGCAATAAAAAAACTCGGCCTTCCCTTTACCCGTTCGGTGGGTCGAAGACAGCAGATACTGGGCCACCTTGGACTTGGGAATCACCAACCGGTCTGCATATGGCAGCTTCATGACATCACCGATTCAACCATCGGATCACGCTTGTCCCATAAGCCATCGGCCATACGCAGTCAGCGCGTCATCTTTATTGCGCCGAACCTCATCCCGTCATCGTAAGAACAACCCAGAAACCTGCCCCCGAAATAAACTGCGGCAGGATACATCGGCGAGAATTGTTTGAGAAGAGGTTGTCTCAGCGGTGCTGGAGACATCAACCAACAACTCCTGGTACATTCCTCATGTTTCACCAACACTTTTCACCCAAGAGGCCTGCTTCATGAAGACGACAATTCTGCTCGCAGCCTTGTGCGTCACCCTCGCCGGTTCTGCGCTCGCTGAAGACCAGCACCAGCATCGGCGTCCGGACGACATCAAACAATATCTGGAGCATCTCGACAGTACGGAGCGGGATCGCTATCAGAAGCCCGCCGAGGTGATCGATGCGCTCAGATTGAAACCGGGCATGGCCGTCGCCGATCTCGGCTCAGGATCAGGCTACTTCACCCGCCGCTTCATCGAAGCTGTCACCGAGACCGGAATGGTCTATGCCGTGGATGTCGAACCGGAGATGCTGGCCTACGCCAAAGAGAGCGTCATCCATATGCACACCGCCTACACGGCCGAGTTCATCCTCGCGCAGCCGGATAATCCTAAGCTGCCATATGAATCCGTTGATCTCCTCTTCGTCTGCAACACCATCCATCACCTTGAGAACCGGTCAAAATACTTCCGCGATCTCCGGTCGTCCTTAAAACCAGGAGCGCGCATCGCCATCATCGACTTCTACCCGGACGAACGATCCGGCGACCTCGGGTTCCCCAAACACCATCTCGTCGCGCGAGACACCGTCGTCCAGGAACTGGCCGCAGCAGGGTATCAACTCGCACACGAGCACAGCTTCCTACCGAAACAGTATTTCCTGGAATTCACGGTGAAATAGGTCAGCGGAGATAGCGTAGCTAGTAAACGGTCAAAGCGTCCCATGTGCTCACCGAAGCCACGCGGTGAGACCGTGACCTCCCAATACGAGCAGTAAACAAACTATCTGAGGACTCCTTTAAGTCGCCATCCGACGCAAGTAAATTGACCAGGTATCAATTCACGTCTTACACGTCTTGCCCATCGCGGTTACTACTGGCCGGGTGATTTCTAACGATAAAAAGGGTATCCTTCGCCGACAGATATGAGGGAAATTAAAAACTTTGCTTTGTATGGATATGAATCTTTGAGAGTCCACAAATAATGAAGGTCCGAGAAAAACACCCTTTGGAAAATGTTTCCCTTTCCGGCTACAAATCGTTTCGGGAACTTGAGTCCTTCCCAATGCACTGTGGACTCAACGTTCTCATCGGAGCCAACGGATCAGGGAAAACCAACTTCATTCGATTCTTTGAATTGCTTGGCAACATCATGGATGCCAACAAAGGATTGCAGAATTACGTCAGCAGCCGTGGCCGTGCTGACGCTTTCCTTTTTCAAGGCATGAAAGTAACACCAGAGTTCAAAGCACATCTTAAGTTTGGACTTAACGAATATACATTCACCCTGCGAGCAGCTGATGATAGGTCTCTCTTTTTTGCCCAAGAATCTGCACCATTCAAAGGCCCTCTCTATGGCCCCATAAAGAACGACCAAGGTAGTGGACACCTAGAAAGTCCCTTGGCCAGATCAACCAACCTCAGCAGCTCGCAACAGTGGGTGGTAAGCACCATCCGAGACTGGCGAGTTTATCACTTTCATGACACCTCCCCATCAGCCCCAGTCATGGGCAGGTGTAATATCGTTGACAATGACGTACTACATAGCAACGCCGCAAATATTGCTGCATTCCTCATGGACCTGTCTAATCGCTATACAGAACATTATGAACAAATTCTTGAGACCGTTCGCCAGGTCGCACCATTTTTCGGTACATTTGTCCTTAAGGAAGTGGGCTCAGGGGAAACCCAGTTGCTCTGGAAAGACCGGTACTCCGATCTTCTGTACTACCCTCATCAACTCTCCGACGGAACAGTGCGCTATATCTGTCTCGCTACCCTTCTCCTACAACCAAACCCACCTTCAACAATCCTTATAGACGAACCTGAACTCGGGCTACACCCTCAAGCCATCAAACTCTTGGCCAGCCTGCTGCACGAAGCATCTGATCGAGCTCAACTGATCGTTTCGACACAGTCATCAGTATTGCTTGATGAGTTTGAGCCTGAGCAGGTAATTGTCGCAAACCATCAAGATGGCGAAACAGTTCTGGCACGTCAAGACCGGAGTAGGCTTGAAGCATGGCTCAAAGAATACACCTTGGGTCAACTGTGGGAAAAGAATGAGCTCGGAGGCCAACCCTGATGAAATGGGTTCGGCTCTACGTTACGACCGAAGGGCAATCAGAGCGAAGGTTTGCTGAAGAAGTATTACGCCCGCATCTAGCAAACCATTACATCGATGTGAAGGCACGAGTTGTCCTTACCAACCGAAAGCTTGGGAAACGTGGCGGCATCATTGACTACGACAAGATTAGAGGCGACCTTCACCGACTCATGCTCGAAGACCAGCAGGCAGAAGCCCGGTTTACCACTATGATTGATCTGTATGCACTGCCCAATCAATTCCCTGGCTGGACCAAAGCGAAGCAATTAACGTATCCTCATGATCGCATAAGAGTGCTGGAAGAATCGCTTAAAGCCGACTTTGCAGATGATCGCTTCCTCCCATATATCCAGCTTCACGAATTTGAAGCCTTGCTTTACTGTGACCTTTCACAACTCCAGAAGCGGATTTCAGGATCAGAGGCTGGATTTAGGAAACTCGCACACGAAGTCAAAAATATTCCCCCAGAAGAAATAAACGAAGGGGCAACCATAGCTCCCAGCAAGCGCATTATTCGCCACGTGCCCATCTACGAAAAAAGCAAAGTACGCGTTGGCGCAGCTGCGGCCGGAGCCATCGGCCTCTCAGCCCTGCGAAGCAAATGCCCTCATTTTAGTTCCTGGGTCAAGAGCCTTGAAGCCCTTGCTCCCCATGCTACTAAGAAATAAAATGGCAGCCTCAGGTCTTGCGAGCGAAAAACAAGGGGGTCGGGGAGTCTTTTCACCCCTGCCTTCCGCTTCAGGACTTGTGCGCTTCCATGTAGGCCCTGAGGAGGGCATTAATTCGCGTCTGATAGCCGGGACCTTTTGCTTTGAACCACTTCAAGACCTGTTGATCGAGCCGGATCGTGACGGCCGTCTTCGGTTCAGGAAGCCTGAGCACCGCGCGCTTGAAGAAGGCTTTCCCCTGTTCCGGGATATCGGACATATCGATAGCCTTATCCTTCAGCGCATCAATTCTTGCCCAGTTCGTCCGCGACCGCTTCTTGGTAGTGTTTCTCTTCACGTCTGTTCGCCTTTCACGCTGAGATAATCCGAATCAGACCCGGCTTCCGTTCGATACACGCGATAGACAGCGTACATACAGCCCGTACATACGTCAACGACAGGTGCCCATAACGAGATGGGCTTCATCAGATATCCACTGAACGAGACGGAATATTCCTTCGTCACTTGAGAGGGTGAATTTCAGACGTGCCGTGGCAGCAGTATTACGGATTGGTCGGAACTTTCCAGATCCGAGTGATCGGAGCGGCATCGGCGCTTGCGCCGGAGTGGGGAAGTCCGTAGAGATCTTCAATTGTGCGCAGGACATTGTAGTGGGTGATCCGTTGGTCGTAACGCCCCGCGTTCACCATGGGACCGACGAAGAGCGTCACGATTCGGTTATTCTCCTTCGCGTGATCATTATCCTCATCCCACGTCACAATCAGCAGGCTATTGTGCTGCTGAGCCCACTGAACATAGGCCTCCACGTGGTCCCGAAGCCACCGATCCCCCGTTTGAATGGCCTCCGGATCCTTGCCGTGGTGCATGTCGTTCGCCTGGTTCGGCACGACGATGCTGACCGTGGAGAGCGCACGATAGTCGGCCGGGAAACTCGTCAGGGGCAGATTAATCTCTGCCGGGAGGCCATTGGTCGAGCTGTTCTGCCAATTGACCCAGGGATTATGTTTGCGGGCATAACTCCCGTCTTTGCAGATCACCGAGCCCGCTGAGGGCAGGTCTTCAGAATATCCGGCGAACGTCAGCCCGGCTGCCAGCAATGCAGACCCAAGATTCGGCGTGATCAACGTATGCGGGCACGAATTGTCGGTGATGTCCTGCGTCGATCCTGAAAACAACGCGAGGTAATTCGGCTGGCTCGGGTGGGTGATCCCGAACGACTGTGTGAATAACGCACCCTTGGCGGCCAATTCATTGATGTAGGGCGCATGGGGCGAATCGATGATCTGGCTATAGGAATGGTTCTCTTCGATCACGATCACGATATGATCGGGTCTGGGCAACGGGGCATGAGTCGGGCTGTCGCCTCTAGGTGAAGACGCAGCCAGCACGCACGCGCCCATCGCCAGCGGCAACGCCATCGTTCCGAGTATGAGTTTCCAGCGCATGGGGTTTTGTACCACCTCCCACCGCTGATTTGCATCAAGTAGATCACGCTTGTCATGCCTGCGGCGCTCTACGCCTCATTTGCACCCTAGACCTACTATTCCTTCACCCACTCAACCTGTGTAAGATAGGCCCAGCATCGGGTGATCGAGCAGCGCCTCTTTTCTAGCCGTGCAGTAACCAGCGGTTATGCCGACGATCAGCATCTTCTATGGTATCGTGATTCAAATGTTCTGGCGGGATCATAATCCGCCGCACTTCCATGCGCTCTACGGAGAACATGAAGCCATCTTTGATCTGCGAAATCTGACGGTACTGCGCGGGGCGCTCCCCCGTCACGCGATGGCGCTTGTTCTGGAGTGGGCCACCGACCATCGAGATGCTCTCATGGAGGACTGGAATCTATGCAGCCAACTCAAGTCTCCCAATCCAATCGAGCCGCTTCTGTAGAGCCGGCGATTCAACCGATCGCGCCTTGGCGGGTTGCTTCCGTGCATGCTGAGCCTGAGCGGCAGTTACGGGTCACGTTTGTCGATGGCACAACAGGTACGGTCGATCTGCGGAATTTTCTGAATGCCCCTCAGATCCAGGGCACGGTATTCGAGCCGTTGCGCGACCCGGCAGTGTTCGCCCAAATGCGCGTCGCTATGGGAGTCGTGCAATGGCCCAATGGCGCCGATCTCGCGCCCGATGCGATGTACGATGCGATCAAACTGCACGGCTGTTGGATTGTTGAATGATGGCGCGTCGGATTCTCTCTGACGTCCTGGTTTTTCTTAAGAGCTTCCCCGACAACCGTGCGACACTACGCCTATGACCGGTCTCGCCTCATTTGAGCATCTGCGCTCCCGCCTGTACCTCTCGCTCGGGCTGAATGCCCTGGTCATCACCGCGGAATTCATCGGCGGCTTCCTCCTCGACAGCGTCGGTCTGATGAGCGACGCAGGACACAATCTCGTCGATCAGGGCTCGCTCTTTCTGGCGCTGTATGCGCACATCCTCACCAGGCAGCCGGCCAGCGAAACCCGCACGTTCGGTTACCATCGCGCCGGCGTCATTGCCGCGTTTCTCAACTCGTTCATCCTGGTGCTGACGGCGATCGGCATTACCCTCGTGGGCCTCAAGCGGTTGCTGCATCCGGTTCCGGTGGACGGCGGGTGGATCATGGGCATTGCCGCCATAAGCTTTGCGGCCAATCTCAGCATCGCCTTGCTGCTCCAGCATGGCGCGAAAGACGACCTGAACATCCGCAGCGCCTTTTGGCACATGCTGGGCGATGCCTGGGTCTCGCTCGGCGTCGTGTTGAGCGGCGGCGCGATCATGCTAACGGGCTGGACAGTGCTCGATCCGCTCATCAGCCTCCTCGTGGTCGGCGCCATTCTCCACGGGGCCTGGCCGCTGTTCAGAGAATCCCTCGATGTGCTGTTGGAATCCACCCCGCCCACGATCAGCGCGTCACAGGTCGCCACGACAATCGAGTCCCTGCCTGGCGTAAAGAATGTGCACGATCTCCACATCTGGGCCGTGGAGCCCCGGCTCATCATGCTGACCGCCCATGTGCTGGTGGATGGAGACGACGCCGTCCTCACCAACGCGCTGCTGCGCTCGATCCATGACCGAATCACCGCCGACTTCGGCATCAAACACATGACGATCCAATTGGAAACGCACTGCTGCGATCCCGACGATGTCCATTGCGATCTGACCAAGCTCACCGCGCAGCATCCTGAACTCGAAGCCCTCACCCATCACCATTGAGTTGTTCAGCATCCATTTCGACCGGTAGAATACGGAGCACTATCTTCGTGCAGCTTTTCGGTAACCAGGAATGAATATGCCAGTCCCCTTCTATCTCCTTTGCGGCTCGCTGGGCGCGGGCAAGACCACACTCTTGATGCGCCTGCTGGAATATTGGAAGAGTCAGGGCCTCAGGGCCGGCGTGCTGATGAACGAAGCGGGCGACGTAAGCATCGACGGCCCGCGCGCCGGCACGATCGCTGAACAGGTGATGAATCTGGCAGGCGGCTGTGTCTGCTGCGATACGAAGGAAGATCTCTCCTGGGGCATCGCGCAGCTCGTCAACGACGCTGCCTCCGATGTCGTCATCATCGAGTGCTCGGGGCTGGCCGATCCGGCTGAGGTCATCGACGCCGTGACGGACCTCTACACCGCCCGCCTCGCCACGCTGGAACGGGTAATTGCCCTGCTCCATCCCATCGCCAGCGACACCAGCCACTCCAGCCACTCCAGCCAGTATGTCACCGCGCAAGCGATTCGCTGCGCGGACGAACTCATCCTCAATAAGCAGGATCTCTATGTGCCGGGCCACTGGGAGGGATTCAAAAGCGGGATCGTGAAACAGAACCCCTATGCCCGCATCTGGGAAACCACGCATGCGCGCATCGACGCCGCGGCGCTCCTGGCGCCGGTGCAGCAGGCGCGACCGGCCAAACAGACGAACGTGGTTTTCGGCGAGCCTCGCCCTTCAAGTTCTCGCAAACGCGCAGACTATCATCCCATCGCCACGACCGTGAAACTTCCCGCACCGCTAAATCGCACACGATTTGAGACTTGGACCAAGTCATTGCCCAAAGAACTCGAACGGGCCAAAGGCTTCTTTCGCTTCGCGGGTGAGCCGGAGCTGCAGGAATTTCAATACGCCCCGCCCGGAGCTCCCACCATCGCCCCCATCATGCTCCTCGACGAACCCAGTCCCGCCATCGTCCTCATCGGGCGTGGCTATGACGTGGAGACATTGCGAACCGCACTGCTGGCTTGCATGGAAACGTAGAGACCGAACCGGCAGGAGAGAACGGCCCTACCGCGAGAGAGAAACCGATGACTGCGCGGCCGTGCGAAACCTCGGCCACTGCAGCAGCGCCCAGGCGATGCCGCCGCCGATCAGTCCGCCCAAGACCCACCCGCCGAATACATCAGTCACATAGTGCGCTCCGACATAGACCCGCGAGAGTCCCACCAGCGAGACGATCGGCCAGCTGATCCAGCCGGTCTTGGGATAGAGCACTTGTAGAAAGGCGGCAGCCGCCGCCGTGTTCATCGCATGGTTGGAGGGAAAACTGAATAAGCGTCCGCAGGCTCCGCCCCCGACGACGATGGCCTCATGAATCGCATGGCACGGCCGCACTCGCGCAAACACCCACTTCAGCTGCCCGCCGAGAAAATCCGACAGCCCGACGGCGCCGGCCAGAAACGGGCTCCCGAGCAACGCTTCCCACCGCCGGCGCATGATCCAATAGCCTGCGGCACAGGCCACCGGCAGATAGAGCGTACTGGTCGCGCTCAATCTGAGAAACAGATGATCGAAGAATTCCGAGCGGCTGGCAAGGCCATTGATGGCAAGAAAGAGTGATTCGTCGAGGCTCATGGAGACTGACGATAAAGCGTCATTCGTCAGGCGTCAAGCGATCTTCACCTGGTCCTGAAGTGGATGCGGACCGTCAGCTCGCCGTCGACCATCTCGTCGCCCTTCATTTGCGGATCGAACGTCCACTTACTGAGAGCTGCGATACCGGCGGCCGTCAGCTCCCGATGCTTGGCCGGCTCCAACACCACCACCGTCACCTTGGCGTCTTTCGACACCAGCATGCGGGCCTTCATCCAGTCATCGAGTTCCTTGCCGTCGAGGGATGAGGGAATGCCCGGCCACGGGGTCGACTTTGCCACCGGCCCCTGCTGCTGATCTTTGTTCAGCGACAGGCCGTGGACATGCACCTCAGGCAGCTCCAGCACATCTTCGTGATGGTCATCGGCATGCGTGGCCTCGTCACCGGCCACCGCCCACGCGGCAGCCGGTGAAAGGGACAAAAAGAATCCAACTGACAGCGCCATGAAGCTATAGGAAGTCATGATTGCTCACTCTCTTACTCTAATCTCCCCGGACGACTGTCTTATACCACCAGATGCCCAACAAGGTCATCAATTCCACCCGCCCACCCCCCGCGCGCCGAGACGCGCGTTGCCTGGGCAAGGCCGCATTACATCGACAATCATACTTGCAGACTCCCCACCGGATGCTCAAACGAGCCATCCAACAAGGCCGCAGGCGACGGCAACACCGGAGGCGTAGCCTCTGGGCTACGTTGAGGATGTTGCCGAGCCGAGAACGCCGTTGGTGGCCCGTTTCAGCATCCGGTTAAAAGAACCACTGGCCGCGGAAAAAGAACGACCTCGGCATCCCCGCATGCGAGACGCCAAGCCCGATGCTCCCCTCGCCGCGATTGATGTAGTACTTTTGATCGAACAAATTGACCACATCGAATCCGATCAGAAACTTCTGGCCTTCCCAGGGAAGCGGAATCACATGGGTGATCGACGTATTGAAGACGGTATAGGACTGGCTATGCGTCGAATTCGTCTTCGCACCTTCATCCGCCGTCCGCAAGCCTGATCCGAACAGCATCTGCCCGCTGAACGTCGTCCGCTCCATCAGCCGGTAGCTGACGAGCGCCGAGCTGGTGATCGTCTGCTGGTGGTCGCAGAACACTCCGCCGGGCGAATTGATATCACCGATTTCCTCGCCGTGCAGCAGAAAATGTCCCGATTGGAGGCCATAGCCTTTGCACTGGCCCCAGGCCGCATTCAGCCGGGCCGTGAGATTGTCCATCACCTGGAACTTCAAGGCCCCGTCGATGCCGCGCTGCCATCCATAGTTGAAGGCAAAGTAGTTCAACAACGGCGTCGTGCCGAACTGTCCGGCATCGGACAGATTGCGGGCCAGCTTGTAGTACCCCGTCAATTGAAACGTCGCCCAACTGGAGAGCGCATGGTAGCTGCCGGCTTCGAAGTAATGCGCCCGTTCGGCCCGGGGCGTCACATTCGTCGCATCTTCCGGCGCCGCTTTCGTGCCGGCCGTGTTCAGCTTCGCAAAGGAAATCGCTTCCAGGTTCGGCGGCGTGAACATCCGGCCGTAGAACACGTGAAACACATTCGACTGGTTCGCCTTGTAGGTCACGCCGATACGCGGACTCAGCTGCGCCTCGTCCCGTTGATATTGCACCACGTCGCCGCGCAACCCGAGATTGAACGTCCACTGGTCATTGGGCGTCCATTGATCCTGAATCCAGAATTCCTGCCGGTAGCCGATCAAGCGATTGTCGGCATTGAGACCGATGACATTTCCCGTCGGATTTCCCGCGCCGTCATCCAGAAACGTCGACAGCCGGGTCTTGTTGATGGCCTGCGTCCGGTCGAACTGGAAACCCGTCTTGATCAAATGCTCTTTGCTGTGCACGTAGGTGTAATCCAGGCGAAGCCCGCCCGAGAAGGCCGTGCGATCCTGACTCCCGGCTGAAAACGGCTCCGCTTCATCCGGCACGTAGGCCAGCACGTTGAACGGATCGGTCTTGAACGTCGCGCGGGTATGCCGGAAATAGCCCGCCAGGCTGAAGAACTGGTTCGACGTCACATCATGCCGCCACACCAGGTGCGAGTACTGATTCTGCTCTTTCTGGTTTTCATCAACCATTTCCGACGGCACCGCCGAGAACCCCGCCGGCAGCAGACCCGTAATTGTCGCATTCTGAGTCTGGCCCGGCAGCGTGGGAATTTGATACTTCGCCACGGAGTTCAAAAAGAGCACGGTGAAGTTGTTGGTGTTGTCGTGCTGATAGTCGCCCCGGAACATCGTCTGGTTCCGTTCGCTCTGGCCATGAAAAATCGAGTGGCCGAGCGTCGGCGGCTCGATGCCGCGGTTCGTCGATGTGTGGCTGTTCAGGATGTAGTAGCGGAACTTCTCGCCGACGGTCCCGCCGTATTCGAACGAGGGATTGACCGTGCGATTGGATCCGCCGAACATCTGCAACGAGCCGAACCCGGGCTTCGTCCCGCTCTTGGTTGTGATGTCGATCAACGCCGCCGTCTTGTTGCCGACGTTGGCCTCCATGCCGCCGAGGACGATGTCCGCCCGCTCCCAGGAGCGGGGAGAGATGACGTCCGAAAAGGTGGACGAGACGGTGTCGGGAATCGGCACGCCGTCGATGCGCAATTGGAGGTTGGCATGGTCCTGCCGGATGTGGACCTGTTTCAGCGAGCCGTAGGTTGCGCTGGGGATCGTCAGCAACACATCGTGCAGCTCGTTATTGTTGCCGCGCGGCAACGCTTCGATGTCTTTCCGGCTCACCGAGTAGGTTTCGCTCGACGCCTTGTATTGGATCGGGGCCAGCGGGGACACCACTTCCAATGCGACTTCTTTCGTCTTCGACAACGTCAGCGTAATGGGCTTCGGCTCATCCGTCCTGATCTGCAACACCACGTATTCGCTCCGATAGGTATCCTGTACAGCGCTGACCGAGTAGGTTCCCGCCGCGGGTACGGAGGCGATGAACTCGCCGGCATCGTTCGACACCGCCGTCGCCACCACATTGCCTTCCTGATCCTTCACCTCCACCACCGCCTGCCCGACCCGACGAAGGTCCTGATTCTGAACCGAGCCGCGAATCGTACTGGCGGCTTCCTCCGCTGCATGAGCCGGTGACAGCCCCCCACCATTCCCGACCAGACTCCCGATAATCAAACCAGCACAGATATGAAACCACGCGCGTCGCATACAGATCCTCCACGTTCAACATCGAAATAGAATAGAAGCCGGCGCCCGGCACAGACTGCGCCGAACCCGGCACGACTCGTTGAAGGGAACTTAGCGGCGCGGAGGAGCGCGGGAGGGATCGAAGGAAGAAGGCTCAACGGAGAGCAGAATGGACTCAGCAGGAGACTCGGCGAATCGGACCAGCTCACCGGCAACCAGAATCGGCGCGCCATCATCCAACGACCCGGCCGTATGGTGCTGAACCCACTGACAGAGGTCGGTATCGGAGTGTTCGTGGCCGTCGTGATCGGCGGCCGCCAACTCATGGTGCACATCCTGCGCGACGGCGAACGGGGCCAGTCCGAGCAGGATGACGAGCATCGCCAATGAGAGACACCGGCGGAGCAGCGAGTGCGAATGGGGCGAACGGAACTTCATCATAGCATCTCGCGCATCCGACAGACTCATCACCATAGACACAGAGAACCCACGCCAAAGTATCGATAGCCCCTAGCTCCTGTCAAGCCATATGGACTTTTCCTTGTGTTTTCGCATATCCTAGCGAATCCCAAAACGATCCCGTGCAACTAACCTGAGTGGAAAAGGCCGCGATCCACTCGCGGACAGGTACCATGAACCGACCCATCGACAACCAACATGTCTTAGAAATCAACGCGCTCCCCTCGCCGCGCGCCATCAAGACGAAGCTTCCCATCACGGATGAAGCCGCGGCCCTCGTCGTCGAGACGCGTGATGCCATCCGTCGGATTCTCCATGGCCAAGACCGCGACAGGCTGCTCGTCATCGTCGGACCCTGCTCCATTCACGACCCCGACGCCGCCTACGAATATGCCGCCAAGCTCAAGCCGGTGGCCGAAGCCCTGCGCGACCGCCTCTTGATCGTCATGCGCACCTACTTTGAAAAACCGCGCACGACCGTCGGCTGGAAAGGCCTCATCAACGATCCGCATCTGGACGGCACCTGCGATATCGCCACCGGGATGGAACTGGCCCGTACGATTCTTTTGAAGATCAATCAGTCCGGCATGCCCTGCGCCACCGAGCTGCTCGATCCGATCAGCCCGCAATATATCGCCGACCTGATCAGCTGGAGCGCCATCGGCGCCCGCACCACCGAAAGCCAGACCCATCGCGAACTGGCCAGCGGCGTGTCGATGCCGGTCGGATTCAAGAACGGCACCGAAGGCAGCCTGCAAGTCGCCGTGAACGCGATGACCTCGGCCCGCGCGCCTCACCATTTTGTCGGCATCAACGCCGAGGGACAGACGTCGATCATCCGGACCGCCGGCAACCCGGACCGGCACATCGTCCTCCGTGGCGGCGGCGGCAAAACCAACTATGAAGCGGAGCATGTCGCCAAAGCCGAAGCGGCGGTCGCCGGTGAAGGGATCGCGCGTCCCATCATGATCGACTGCTCGCACGACAACTCCCACAAGGACCATAAACGCCAGGGCCTCGTCGCCCGCGACGTGCTCCGCCAGTTCCGCGAGGGCCGCCACTCCATCATGGGCTTGATGCTCGAAAGCAATCTCAACCCCGGCAAGCAGGCCTGGAAGCAGGGCGTGACGCTCGCGCACGGCGTCTCCATCACCGACGCCTGCCTTGGTTGGGATGAAACAGCCGCATTGCTGAACGAGCTGGCTGACACGATCATCACCAAACCTGCGTAGCAAGACTTCAGTCTTCAGCCTGATCCCCTCCACTAGCAGGTTGAAAACAAATCGGTGCGCACGAAACATATGCGAGAATATTTCGTACAGTATTAAAGCCCCAATAACCACAGGATGCTCAAAAAGGCCACGGTTCTTACCCGCCCAACCCCGGCGCGCCGAGACGCGCCGTTCCGCGGGCAAGGCCGAGAACGAAGCTGGCGGCATTTTTCAGCATCCTGCCAGAAACCCGCATGCTCATTGACACACACACCCATCTCGACGATGCCCGCTACAACGATGACCGCGACGCGATGCTCGCGCGGGCGCGCGAAGCCGGCGTGGACAACTTCATCACTATCGGCTGCGATCTCGCCACCAGCCAGTCTGCCGTTGCCCTGGCCGACCAGCACCCCTTTGTCTATGCCTCCATCGGCGTGCACCCGCACGAGGTCAAACACATTCAAGACACCTGGTACGACGAATTCCGCCGGCTGGCCAGGAACAAAAAGGTCGTGGCCTATGGCGAGATCGGATTGGACTACCACTACAATCACTCGTCGCCGAAAGAGCAGCGCGACCGGTTTCGCGAACAGATTCAGCTCGCGCACGAACTCCGGCTCCCGGTGATCATTCACACCAGGGAGGCCGACGCGGATACGGTCACGATCTTACGGGAAGAGAAGGCGTCTGAAGTCGGCGGGGTGTTTCACTGCTTTTCCGGGAATGCGGCACTGGCGAAGGAGGCGCTCGATCTGGGATTTTATCTGTCGTTCTCCGGTATTCTGACGTTCCCGAGCGCCACGGCACTGCGTGACATTGCGAAGACCGTTCCGCTGGATCGACTGCTGATCGAAACCGACTGTCCCTATCTGACACCGGTCCCGCATCGCGGGAAACGGAATGAACCGGCCTATGTCGCGGATGTGGCGCAACAGCTCGCCACCGTTCGCGCCGATGAAGTCGGCATGTCGCCCGAGAAAATCGCCCTCGCCACCACCCGCAACGCCAAACGGCTGTTCAAAATCGCTTGAGCTGACGGTTCCGTTCACGGACCGCCTTGGGGAGCTTCCTCGGATTGCCCTTCTTCTCGGGTCCCCGGCGGGGCCGCTCGTCCTCTCCAAAATCGAGTTCTTTGCCCTGGATCGGCCCTGACGACAGTCCGCTCCCTGCCAATTTGCTCATAAACAACTGCGCGGTCATCACCGTCGCGCCATGCGCCCTGGCCGTCGCCACGATTTCATGGTCGGAGCTCACCACAGCGCAAGCCGATCCATACTCGCGCGCAAGCCGCTGAATAACCTGATCGGCCTTCTCGCCCCGGCGTGAGTAGATCACCTGAACCCCTGCGCGATGCTCGCGATGTTCAACGGGATGCCCCTGTTGCCAGCCGTCGAACACGACGGTCAACGGATGCCCCTTGCGATGCCGATAGGCGGCCAGGTCGTGCAACAGCGACTCCCTGGCCATCTCAGACTTCGCTGCAGACTGGGCCCCGAGCAGGTTATAGCCATCAATGATAAGATGAGTCGCCATAGGCCCACGCTACCGGGCGGGTTCCCCTCTGTCAATGCCAGAGAGGAACTGGTGCAACGGCTTGACAAGTGATGAAACATCTGAGAAAAGTTTTTATCCCCTACAATTAATATAGGCACATGCGACTACGATCTCGGCAGGCTTTCCCGTTCCGCATCTCTCTCGCATTCCTGTGCCTGCTCGCCCTCACGCTGGGCCTCCTGACCGGAGGATTCGACCAGGCGTTTGCGGCCGCCTCCGACGCCCGTTCTCATCGCCCCCATAAAAGTAAAACCAAAGGCACCCCGGCCTCAATGATGCCGGCCACCGTGCAAAACTTTCGCGTATTCTCCACCCCTGAGCGAACCAGGCTCGTGCTCGATCTGGATCGCCACACGAAGGTGACTGAACTCAAATCGGCGGACTCGGATGACGTGGTATTTTTCCTTCCCCATGCCACGATGAGCCAGGCCGCCAGGCACAGACTCGATCGCGGAGTCATTCCGGCCCCGTTTCAGATTTCGCAGACCACCGCCGGGGCCGTCACTGTGGCAGTGCCGACGCGCGCTATCCGCCGTTACAAACAATTCTCTCTCGAGAACCCTGCGCGGCTGGTAGTGGACGTGATCCCGGGCATCGCCGTTCCGGATGCCCCCGCATCGGATCCGGCTCCACCCGCCCCACCGACTCCGAGCACGTTCGAGCCGCCGCCGCAGCCGACGATTCCCCAGGCCAAGTCGTTCAAGACCATCGTGCTCGATCCCGGTCACGGCGGGAAAGATCCCGGTGCGCGCGGCCGGCGCGGCACGGAGGAAAAAGACATTACGCTGAAAGTGGCGTTGCAACTGCGGGATCGGCTCAGCAAGCAGCCCGGCGTGCGTGTCTTGATGACACGCGACCAGGATGTTTTCGTCGAATTGGAAGAACGGGCCAAGTTCGCCAACAGCCATGACGCCGATCTTTTCGTCTCCATCCACGTGAATTCCCATCCCTCCCGGTCGGTCAAGGGCATCGAGATTTACCATTTTGGAGAAGCGAAAGATCAGCGGGCCCTGGAGGTCGCCGCCCGCGAAAACGGCACGCCTTTGAGTAGTACCGGCGTGGGCTGGGAATATCTGGTGGCGGACTTGCTCACGGCGAAAAAGATCGAGGAGTCGCTCGAACTCGCCTGGACCGCCAAGGAATCTCTCATGACGCATATGAACGGTCACTACACCGTCACCGACCACGGGGTAAAGACTGCGCCATTCTATGTGCTTCGCCATACCAGCATGCCCAGCATCCTGGCTGAAATCGCGTTTATCTCCAATCCATCGGAAGAAGACTTGCTGCGCAAGAATGCGTTCATCCGCGATGTGGCCGACTCGCTGCTGAACGGCGTGAAATCATTCCTGGCCACCGGCAAGCCGACCGCACGGTAACCCGCTCGCCGCACCTTCAGGCCATGGCATGCCAACAATCAAGCTGACACTGGAATACGACGGCACGCACTACGCCGGCTGGCAGCGTCAACTCAATCAACCAACCATTCAAGAAGCGGTCGAAACCGCGATCAAGAACGTGACGCAACAGACGATCTCCATCGTCGCCGCCGGCCGCACCGACGCCGGCGTGCATGCACTGGGGCAGGTCGTCAGCTTTCGCATCGACCGGGACATGACGGCCTATGACTGGGAGATGGCGTTGAACGCCCATCTCCCTCCCGATATTTCAGTCCGCGCCGTCGACTTTCCTCCTCCTGAGTTCCATGCCCGCTACAAAGCCACTGGCAAACTCTACCAATATCGGATCCTCAACCGCTCTCCGCGTCCTGCGTTGGGCCGGCAATTGGTCTGGCACGTCTACAAACCGCTGGACGATGCGGCGATGAACCAGGCGGCCCTGCACCTCGTCGGTGCGCACGACTTCTCCTCCTTCGAAACGCAACCGACCGAAAACGAAGATCCCATCTGCCATCTCCAACGCCTCGTCGTTATTCGCGAGGGGCACGAACTCCGTATCGAAGCCTATGCCGACAGGTTTTTGAAACAGATGGTCCGCAGCATCGTAGGCACGTTGGTCGAAGTCGGCCAGGGGAAGCGTGCGCCGGAAAGTTTTGCTGCTATTCTCGCCGTACGAGATCGCCGGAAAGCAGGGAAGACTGCGCCTCCCCAAGGGCTCTGCCTCATGCGGGTCGACTATTGAGGGCTAGGGCTGCTCCTTACAGACAACCACTAAGCATTTTGGTATAGTGCCCCGTCGATCCTTCACCCTCTCACACAAGGAGCATCACCATGAAGATTGCCAGCCTGGTCGTCCTCTCACTCTTTTTGGCCGTGATTGTGCTGCCCCCGGTGTCCAGCGAAGCCGCCGGCCCACAAAACAAGATGGCAACGTGCAATAAGGAAGCGAACGAGAAGGGGTTGGGAGAAGGGAAGGGCGACGAACGGAAGGCGTTTATGAAGGAATGTCTCTCCGCCAAGCCGGTCAAGAGCGCGAAAACGGCTCAGCAGGAGAAGATGAAGGCGTGCAATAAAGAGGCGGGCGAGAAGACCTTGAAGGGCGACGAGCGGAAGAAATTCATGAGCACCTGTCTCTCAAACTAGCAGCGGTACCCCGGCGCGGCTCCCGCCGCGCCGGATTCCATCCTTCCTGATTTATCCTGCCAATTCGTCTACAACGAGTCATCTGCCGCCATGCCATCAGCGCACGAAGTTCTGCATACCCGAATGAAAATGACACTGCAACGGAAGGGCTAGGAGCCTGTCCGAGTAATGGCTGACCATGCGTGACAAGACGTAGATTCACGGCAGGACCAGCAGCGATTCGGTCCGCCGCCGAAGGGTGTGGCCGATACGTGTGCCAATGAGTGGAATTGTGATCGGTTTGGGGG
>JAUYAO010000059.1 GCA_030692565.1 Nitrospira sp. | reverse complement strand
TCCCCCCAAACCGATCACAATTCCACTCATTGGCACACGTATCGGCCACACCCTTCGGCGGCGGACCGAATCGCTGCTGGTCCTGCCGTGAATCTACGTCTTGTCACGCATGGTCAGCCATTACTCGGACAGGCTCCTAGCAGTGTCATATTGAAGGCATGCCTGTTTAACCGTACTGCGGCAATCACAATTCCTCGTTCCCTTCGTCCCTCTTTTGTAGGGGAAGAACGAGGGAAGAGGTATTGGTTACCCGCCATCTTGTTTCTATACTGATCCAAAGCCTCACGCAGTTCTGTTATCCCATGGGCGCCATTGGGCAAGCAGGCAGAGGAAGGGGGGCACGTCGGTGCCAGCAAGCTGAGCGGAGCCTGTTGAGGAGATAGAGGGTTCTAGGCGCATGATATCTGAAAGGGTGGAATGAGTTTACTGACAACGACTATGGGGCGTCGCATGATGGACGGGACCGCCAGAATATTTCTGGCGGAGTTGCTGTTTCCACTCACGGCCCTCATTACGACTGGCTTCTTGACGAGACAGCTTGGCCCTCAAGGCTATGGCTTGCTGGCCCTGACGCTGACCACGATCATTTGGATCGAAAGCGCGATGAACTCGTTCTTTACAAAAGCGACGATTAAGTTTGTCGGTGAAACGAGCGATTGGAAACCGGTCGGTGCCATGGTGATTCGTCTCAGTCTGAAGATTGGTATTGCAGCGATGATTCTTGTCTGGATTCTCGCTGCACCGCTCAGCGCGCTGTTCAAAGAGCCGGATTTGGCATTCTATCTCCGCCTGTGCGCGCTCGATATTCCCCTGTTATGCGTCGGACAAGCCTATCGAAATGTGTTGATCGGAAGAGGGAATTACCGAGCCGGCGCGGCGGCCAGAGCCGGACGCTGGCTGATCCGAATGGGGCTTGTGGTGGTCCTTGTCCAGGCAGGTTTCTCTATTACGGGAGCAGTGCTGGGGGTGATCGGTTCGTCGCTGGCAGAGCTTCTGCTCAGCCGCTGGTATCTCGGAGAAGGGATGTTCGTCAAGCAAGCTCCGGTGCCTCTCCCGATTCAGCGATACGGCGCGCTGTTGTTCCTGTCCTCGATCTGTCTCATCTTTTTCAACGGGATGGATCTGTTCATGCTCAAGATCCTCGGAGGAACCGCCACGCAGGCCGGCATCTATAGTGCGGCTCAAAGTCTCTCGCTCTTGCCCGGGTTGTTCTCCTGGACATTCTCCTCGCTGTTGCTGGCTACGTTGAGCCGGCAACTTGCGGATTGCCAGGGAGAAAGAGCCAGGGAACTCGCGCGTGATGCGATGCGTGTCACGATGTTCTTCCTGCCGGTTGCGGCAATCATCGCCGGCGCGGCTCCGGAGATCGTGCAAGTCGTGTTCGGCGCCGCATTTCTCCCCGCCGGCCCGCTGTTGGCGTTGCTGATTGTCGGAGCGGTCTCGAATGTGATGTTGATGGTGTCGATTACGATCATGACGGCTGCGGGATTACCGGCCAGAACGATCGTGTTTACTGCCCCGTTGGTCCTGGTGGCATTGGCCGGTCATCTCGTACTGATTCCCCGATTCGGACAGCAGGGTGCCGCTTTGGTGACTGTTGTGGTCTCCTCTCTTGGGGCGCTCGCAGCGGGGGTAGGTGTGTATGCCTTGTGGAAGGTGTGGCCGCCGGTTGGAACCGTGATCCGGAGTCTGGCGATCGGACTCGTCGTTGGGACGGCGTCGCTCTGGTGGCCGACTTCCGGGTTCCTCGTGTTTCCCAAGCTGGTGCTGCTCGGGATCATCAGCGTGCTCGGCTATTGGTGGATCGGGGAGTTTCGTCCTGGGGAAATTGCCGCAGTGCGGGCATTGTTGCTTCGGAAGACGGAACCCGTACAGCTCACTTGAGACTCTGCCCATCATGTGTCCGACCGCCAAGTCGGACGATTCCTGCTATTTGGACTGTGCCTCGGGTAGAACGGCGCGGGGCCCTCTACATTGGTAGGGTAGACGGTGTTCCCTTGAACCGCTTATGGTGGATGAGTTGAGAAGGCCAGGTTTCACGGCGTGCCGGGGTAAAGGCTTTTGTGGCAAGTGTAAGTCTTGAGCTGTTCCCAAGGTAAGCGACAGGAGATCAGAGTATGTCCGGACCGGCTCGAGTAGTCTGCATCACGCTCGATTCGGCCGAGCAGACCCTCCTTCGTCAATGGGGCAACCAGGGCCTGCTACCGCATTTTGGAAAACTCCTCAAGGCGTCCGTTTCTTCTGCGACGCGAAATCCTGAGATTATTTATAGCGGCACCCTATGGCCCAGTTTCAACACCGGTGTATGGCCTGGTCGGCATAATCACTACTGCTACCTGCAGCCAGACGGCTACGGCTTGCGGCGCTTTCTGCCGGAACATCTATCGGTGGATTCTATCTGGAACGCCATTGCGCAACAGGGGCATCGTATCGCCCTGATCGACGTGCCCGATGCGCGGCTTGCACGTACCTCACGAACACTACAGGTATCTTTCTGGGGCGAGCACGTAGTGAGGCACCCGCTTTCCTGTTGGCCTCCCTCTTTGGAGCGGGAGGTTAGGCAGGTTGCCGGCAAAGATCCTGTGGGTGCCTGCGATCTTTTTCGCCAGCGGCCACAAGAGCTTCGCCGATTCAAAGACGGGGTGATCGAGCGGGCCACACGTCGCACGGATCTTGCGCTCGCGGTACTCGCGCGGGGCCCCTGGGATCTGTTCGTGCTCAATTTCAGCGAAGCCCATTGCGCAGGGCATCAGCTCTGGGCCACCCGCGATCCGACACATCCACAATACCAGACTGCGTTACGGTCGGTTCTTGGAGAAGACCCCCTTCTTGACGTGTACCAGGCCATCGACCACGGCTTGGGCCGAATCGTCGACGCGCTGGGTCAAGACGCGTTTCTTCTGGTCCTGGCGACTCAAGGCATGGGACCGCGCTACGACGCGACCGCAGCCCTTGATTCCGTGTTGCGCCGTCTTGATGGCATCGACGTTCCGAAGGCCTCTCGGCCGATCGAGACCGTGAGAAAGCTGTGGCTCCAATTGCCTGGTATGGTCCGGGGACCATTTCGACGTGTCGCGGACTTGCTCTACGATGCCCCGCGTCAGCGTGAACGTGCAACGCGGAGATTTTTTGCCATTCCCACCCTCGGCAACTGCGGCGGAGTTCGGTTCAACCTCAGAGGGCGTGAGCCGAAGGGTCGTGTGGAGCCAGGACCGCCCTACGATGAATTGTGTGATTGGCTCGAGCGAGAACTCCTCGCGCTCGTCAACACGGCGACCGGGGCGCCGGCTGTGAAGCGCGTGCTCCGCGGTGATCTTCTTTTTGCAGGACCGTTTCGGGACCAGTTTCCCGATCTCGTGATCGAGTGGGACCACGAAGCCCCTATTCCGGCCGTTCGCTCACAACGTGTCGGTGAGCTTCTCGTCGAGTCTCCCAACCCTCGCACGGGGGATCACCGGCAGAAGGGCCTTGTTTTAGCGAGAAGTACAGATCTGGCGCCCCGCGCCCTTGAAAGCGACATAGCGATAGTCGATCTCGCTCCGACGTTGGCGGCACGCTTGGGGGTGGAGATCTCTGGAATCGACGGAAAACCGATTCTCGATTTTCTCCCGCAACACACGCATGAGCGTCCTCATGCATAAACTCGTAGTCGCGGTTGTGATCCCTGCATATAAGGCAGGCCGCTTCCTGAACAAAACGATCGAGAGAGTGTGCGCGAAGACGATTTTGCAGTGGGAAGACAGGATCGCGGGCGAGAGGGGGACGGATGCGCCGCCAGAGTGGTTGGCATCCACCGGTATCAGATATTGGCGAAGGCCAGAGTCATGGAGCATTGTCGAGCGTAACGTAGGCGGGACACCGGTCGCGCCGGCCAGACCGGTGCTGAACGGGCGAATATTGAAGCCGAGGCTTTGATGAGCATCGTTGCAGATGTTCTAATCGGTTTCTTGGTGCTCTTCTCTGTGCGTCGGCTGTTGTGGGTCATGGCTTCGTGGCTGCGTCGCCGCACCCCGAGTGAGGCGGGCCGTTGGCCTGAGGTGCTTATAGCCGTGCCATTTCGCAACGAGCAGGACTCGCTGCCTCGCTTGTTGTCGGGCCTTGATGCCCTATCCTACGATGCCGAACGGCTCTCGATCTGTCTCGTCGACGACGCCTCAACGGACGCCAGCACCGGTCTTGCTGTAGCGTGGGCCCGTGAACGGGCCAATGTCCGGCTTATTACTTTCGACGAGAATGTAGGCAAGGCCGAGGCGCTCAATCGTGCACTCGCTTCGGCTGCCGGCCGGCCTGAGGTAATAGTGGTGTACGACGCCGACCAGTGTCCCCGTTCCGACTCGCTGCGTCGACTGATAGAGCCGTTCGCCGATTCAAGGACTGAGGCGGTGTGTGGCTATCGACGGCCTGTGTTCCGCAAGATAAACGCAATCGTGGCGTACGGATGCTTAGAAGCGTGGACGCATCAACTGGTCAATCTCGCAGCCAAGGAGGCCCTGGGCCTGGACCCGCCCACGATGGGCGGGAACTGCGCGTATCGGCGACCTGCGCTCGAACGTATCGGCGGCTTCCCTGCCGGCTCTTTCAGTGAGGATATTGAGGTGTCGTTGGCTCTTGCAGGAAGCGGCGGAAGGACCCGCTTCGTCCGTGACGCCGTCGCCGATCATATCGTCGCTGACTCGCTCCAGCACTACCTCAATCAACGACTCCGCTGGAGCCGGGGACTCATGGCGTCCCGTCACCATGTGCGCGGACTCGAGGCCGCGTTCGTGGCGGCCGGCTACCTCGACCGCGTGGTTCTGTTACTGGTTGCCGCGTGCATCGGTGGCGGCTACATCAGCCCGTGGTGGCTCGTGGTCTACGCGGTCCCAGCATTGACTGCAGTGGTCACCGCAGTGGTAAAGGCTCACCCAGAGCCCCGGCTAGCGTGCACGGTATTTGCGGTCATTCCCGTGATGTTCATCGTTGATGTGCTCGTCAGTGCGGTGGCCGTGGTGCAGGGTATCACCCGGCGACGAATTCTGTGGATCGACCGGCGGAGTGCTGGCAGTAGCCCTGCTGGTAGCGCTGAGTCGCACGACCTCAGATGCTAAAGAGTACGGACACCAAAGGGGAGATTCGAACAGCATCGTTCTATGGAGGGACAATAAATGGATAAGAAGTTACCTAGCCTATCGGTCATTGTGGTCTCTGACTACGCGGCCGGCGAGGAGAAGTCGTGGGAAGACCTCCGGCGGGCGTTACAGGCATGGGCGGAGCAGGAGGGCGCGCCGGCCGAGGAGTTCATCCTCGTTGAGTCGTCGCGATTCGAGGGCCGGATTCCGAGCGACGTATTAGGGCTCGTCTCCAATATGAAGGTGCTCCATGTCGACGCCGAGTCTTCGTATGAATTGAAGAACCGGGCGGTGGAGGCAGCCTCCGGCGACTGGCTGGCCATTGTCGATGCCGACTGTATTCCGTCCCGGTCGTGGCTGCGGGTGCTCCGCGCCGCCATTGCCGAACATCCCGACACAGCGGCCGTCAGCGCCAGGACCTTGTACCCGGGCCGGTCACGCATGGAGCGGATACTGGGTCTGTTATCGCGGTCGTATCTTGATCCGGGGCGACGTGGTCCAACCCGTTTCATCTCCGGCAATGCGGCCGCTTTCAGACGCGACGTCTACCGTCGCCATCCACTTCCCGTTGGGATGGGCGCATTTGCATCCCGGATACAGTCGGAGGCATTTCTGCGGGACGGTGAGACGCTGTGGTTCGATCCGGAGTTGGTGGTGGTGCACGATTTCGAAGGATGGCCGATGGAGCGGGACATACGCCGCAATCACGGATACAGCACCGTCATCACGCGGCTGCGCGATGATCGGTTGCCGTATGCCCGGCTCATTCGTTTCGGGGTCCCGGCCATTCCGTTGATCGTGATAGGAAAGACCGTCGACAGCATCCGTGATTGTTTCCGGTGCTTTCGCCAGTACCACGTGAAACTGTACGAGTTACCGCTGGCTATGGCATTGACCGTGGTGACGCACGTTGCCGAAATTCCGGGGATGCTGGCCGCGTACCGTGGTCAATCCCTGGGGGAGACGGCGTACCGCTGACGCCGAGGTTGTCGGGTTTCTCTGTGGGCTGGGGAACAGCGCGCGGCAGTGGGCGGAGGGGGATGGATGAGGAGTGGCAAGCCTATCAATGTTGGATTAGTCGGCTGCGGCTGGTTTGCGCAGGCAGTGCACCTGCCGATCTTGAGACGTTTGCCGGGAGTGAAACTTGCCGCGCTCGCGGAGCCCGATCCAGATCGGCGGCGAGAAGCCAGCCGATGTGTTCCGGCGGCCGTGGCCTATGCCGATTATCGCGACCTGCTGAAGATGCGAGCCCTCGATGCGGTCATTGTGAGTGTGCCGACTGCGCTCCATGCTGAGGTGGCGATCGCAGCCATGCAAGAGGGGAAGCCTGTCTATCTCGAAAAGCCGATCGCGATAAGCGTGCTCGAGGCCGATCGCGTTATCCAGGCCTGGGGGAAAGCCGGCGTCGTAGGAGTGGTCGGATTCAATTATCGATTCAATCCACTCCATGAAGCGGCGCGGCGTCACATTGATGCGGGCCGCCTCGGACCACTGGTCGAAGTCCGTTCGGTGTTTTCAACCCCGCCTCGCGACATGCCTGCGTGGAAACGGGACCGTTCAACCGGTGGGGGCGTTTTGCTTGACCTGGCTTCCCATCATATCGATCTCGTTCGGTTCCTGTTTCAGCAGGAAATTCGAGCGGTGCAGGCTGACCTTTACTCCTGCCGAACGGACCAGGATACGGCCACCCTTGATTTTCAACTGATCGACGGGCTGAAGGTGCGGTCCAGTTTCTCTCTCTGCGCGTGCGATGAAGACCGATTCGAAATCGACGGACAGTTGGGGAGCGTCACAGTCGATCGATATCGGTCCCTGAGCGTCGAAATTACCGCACGAAATCGTCCGTCGACTCGTGTCGGACGCATCGCACACATCCTGACCTCCCCTTCTCAAGCGTACTATGCCTGGCAAAAATGGCGATCCCCCTGGAATGAGCCGTCGTACCGGCGCTCGTTGCAGGCCTTTGTTTCCGCTGTGCAAGGCCAGCAGGTCGCCTCTCCTGATTTGATGGACGGCTACCGCAGTCTGGAAGTGATCGAGGCTGCAGAAGAGTCTGCGCAGACGGGCCGGGTCGTGGATGTGACGTCCAGCCTGCATTCCGGATCCCTTGTCACAGAGCGGACGCCGACCAGTGGGGAAAGTCCATGAAGGATCACGGACCAGCTGCCGAACATAAGAGGGCGATCACCTTCTGTTATCGGGGCTTTACCGCCAATTTCAGGACACGCCATGTGGTGGCGTCGATCCTTGGACAGGCCGGACATGATGTGAAGCAGATTAAAGATGGACCGGCCGATCTCTCCGCGGATAGCGTGGTGTGGATCTGGGGAAATACCAATTGGTATCCGGGCCTCTATGCACAACTTGCGGCCATGCCTCAAGCGCAACGGCCGCTGGTCGTGCTGTGGCATGCAGAGCCTCTGCCGCCTCCCAGGGCCGCCGGGTTGCCCTGGCCGCGACTGAATTGGTGGGAAACGGCGAAGAGTGTGTGCTTCGCGATGCCAATGCAACGGATGTTTACACGAATTATCTCGTCTTGCGTCGTTGGGTGAAGCAGGGGGTTCCGGATGTGCTCGTGGCGGCTACATTGGGGCGCCGTGGGTTTCTCTCTGAGCGAGGCATTGCGGCTGACTGGGTGCCCCTGGGCTATGAGCCTTCATATGGTCGCGATTTGAGATTGTCCAGGGGCATCGATGTGTTGTTTCTTGGCGCCCAGGATGTTCCCCGACGGAATCGCCTCTTGCGCGGTTTGCGCAAGAATGGAATTCAGATAGAAGCCGTCGGCAGTTACGTTGATCCGCGCTGTTGGGGAGAAGAACGGACGAAATCGTTGAACCGGACGAAGATCATGCTCAACCTGGCCAGGACGCCGGGGGAGTTTCCCGACCTCCGGTTAATATTGGGGATGGCGAATAAGGCGCTCGTCATATCCGAACCGATCTACCGACCAGACCCGTTTGTGGCTGGGCACCATTTTGTGAGTGTCTCGATAGGCGAGATGCCGGAAGCGATTCGGTATTACCTGAATCACGACACGGAGCGAGCCGTAATCAACGAAAGGGCGCACCGACTGGTCACCCAGGAGCTTACGATGGAGATCGGTCAGCCGTATTCTTGACCTCATTTCAGCGCGAGTGAATCAACGCGCACTGGTCCATCGGTCGTGTGAACGAAGCGCCCTCTGAGACATCATGACGGAGTCTAAGGCCCCAAGCTTCTCGATCGTGATTCCGACCTATAGTCGGCCGGAGCAGCTTGCCGTCTGCCTACAGGCCTGTGCTCGCATCGAGTATCCACGCGACCGTGTTGAAGTGATTGTGGTGGATGATGGAGGGACCAAGCCTTTGGACGAGATTGTCGCTGGCTTCCACGGCAAGCTTACGCTCAAGCTTTTGCAGCAGGAGAACTCGGGCCCGGCGTCGGCACGCAATAGAGGAGCGTCTGAGGCCGCAGGGGAATTTCTTGCCTTTACGGACGACGACTGCGCCCCTGCTTCGGACTGGCTCAAAGCCTTGGGAAGAGAATGCGTTGCGTCCCCGGATTGTGCCGTTGGAGGGCGTACGGTCAACGCGCTCACGGGGAACGTGTACTCCACGGCCAGCCAACTTCTGATCTCCTATTTGCTTTCCTTCTACAACGCGAGTCCTCACGATGCGCGTTTTTTCCCGTCGGGCAATCTGGCGTTCCCGACCAAGCAGTTTCGCGCCGTCGGAGGATTTGACGTGACGTACCCGCGGGCTGCCGCTGAGGATCGCGAACTGTGCGATCGCTGGCTGCATCTTGGGCATCGAATGATCTATGCCTCGGAGGCTGTGGTCTACCATGCCCACGCTCTGACGTTTCGAACTTTTCTGCGTCAACACTTTCACTATGGACAGGGCGCGTTCTGCTTTCATCGGGTCCGCGCCAGACGGCTCCAGGATCGAGTCAAGGTTGAGCCGCTGATGTTTTATATCAACATGCTGCGTTACCCGTTTGTCAGCGCACAGGGAGTGCAGGCTCCACTCTTGATGCTGCTGCTCGTGGTGACGCAAGTTGCCAACGCGGCAGGATTCTTCTGGATGCGTCTGAAGGGTGCAGCAGGAGATTGAGCGAAATAACGAGAGGAGCTCAGCATGGTAGTTCAACAAGTTCCTGCGATGTCGGTCATTGTGATCTCTCCGGACTCCTATAGCACTGTCAGGAAGACGATTCGCCGCCTTCGGGCCCAGGGCGCCTGTCACCAACTGGAAATTGTGCTGGTTATTCCTTCGGCGCAAGGCGCGGCTATCGATTATGCGGAGCTCGATAGCTTCAGCGGGATCCATATTGTCGAAATCGGCGACATGACGTCGACCGCCCGGGCTCGAGCTGCCGGCGTACAGCGCGCCACTGCGCCGGTGGTCGCCTTTGTGGAGGACCACTCCTTTCCCGCAAAGGGATGGGCTGAAGCCCTGATCCAGGCGCATCGGAAGCCCTGGGCATCGGTCGGCCCCATGATGGCTAATGCCAATCCCAACAGCCTTGTCAGCTGGACCAACCTAATTATTGAATATGCCGAATGGATGGAACCGGTTTCTGCGGGGGTGAGGGAGCATTTGCCCGGGCATAACGGGACGTATAAACGGGACTTGCTCTTGGAGTATGGCGATCGTCTGGAAGCGATGTTGGAGGCCGAGAGTATCCTCCAATGGGATCTACAGGCGAAAGGGCATCAATTGTATCTCGAACCGGCGGCGAAGACCTATCACCAGAATTTTTCGGCCCCTTTTTCTTGGATTCCGTTACGTGTAGACGGCGGCCGGTTGTTTGCGGCTTCCCGTGCGCGGACGTGGTCACCATTACGACGTGTACTGTATGCCTTCAGCGCTCCGCTCATCCCGTTCGTCCGATTTCGTCGTATCGTGAGCGAACTGCGCCGGCCAGGCCGGGCGAGGCATCTGTTTCCCCGAGTGGTGCCCTTGCTGTTTGCGGGGCTGGTCGCGGATGGCGCCGGCGAAATGATCGGGTATGCCTGTGGGGGCGGGAATGCCATGAAACGGCTGTCCGACATGGAGTTCCATCGTGAACGATACCTCACGAAGCGCGACCGGTCGGCTGAGGTGGAAGCATGATCTTGATCGCACATGCGCTTTTCCCCTCGTAGCTTGCCTTTACTGGAAGGACCGTCTTCATGCGTTTTTGCATGGTGACTACATTTTATCCCCCCTATCACTTTGGCGGGGATGCCACGTTTGTGCAGGCACTGGCCCGCGCGTTGGTGGCGAGAGGACACCATGTCGAGGTGGTGCATTGCGAAGATGCCTACCGTCTGCAGAAGGAAGAAGCATCGGTCACACCGACCGAGAGCGACGACATCGTTGTTCACCGCCTGCACAGTCCATTGGGGTTGCTCTCTCCGCTCATCACTCAGCAGACCGGACGGCCAGGATTAAAATCCCACAAACTCCATGCGATCTTGGAGCGCGATTTCGACGTGGTGAATTTTCACAACATCTCGTTGGTCGGTGGTCCAGGAGTGTTGGGCATGAGCAAGGCACCGGTGAATCTCTATACGTTGCACGAACACTGGCTGCTCTGTCCGACGCACATCTTCTGGAAGAATCGGCAACGAGCATGCGATAGTCTGCAGTGTATTCGCTGCAGCATACGTTCCGGCATACCGCCACAACTCTGGCGTTATACCGGATTGATCGAGCGGAGCTTGGCGAAAGTTGATGCGCTCTTAGCGCCGAGCGAATACACGGCAGAACGTCACCGAGCAGCTGGATTTGAGGTGCCGATTCATCTCTTGCCTTTGTTCGCAAGCCTAGAACCCGGTTCTTCGGTCAACGACGCGCTGCCGTCACGACCCTATTTTCTCTATGTGGGCCGAGTGACGGCCTCAAAGGGCGTTGCGGTGTTGGTAGAGGACTTCTTGGCGCTCCGTGATTACGATCTCTTCATTGTGGGGGACGGAGACCTGCGTGTCGCACTCCAGAGGCAATACGCCGATTATCCTCACATCCGTTTCTTAGGTCCACTATTGCATAATCAACTGGCACCTCTGTACCGGAAGGCAACCGCACTCATTCTTCCTTCTCTCGCACCGGAATCATTCGGCCTTACCGTAATCGAAGCGTTTGCGCGCGGGACACCAGCCATCGTGCACGCAGCCGGTGGCAACCGTGAAGCGATCGGCAAAGCAGGAGGCGGGTATATCTATGAAAGCCGGACAGAGCTTCACCAGGCGATCTTGGCGATCGCGGCCGATCCGCAATTGCGCGAGAGACTCGGCGAATGTGCGCGCAAGGCATATGCGCAGCATTATTCCGAGACACGATATCTGGAACATTACCTTGGGCTTGTTGAGGACATCCGAAACAAGAAAGGGGTCGCTCAAAAAATAGCGACGCCGACTCAACGGCAAGAAGGAGTGTAGGGAAGGGGGCCGAACACCCTTGCATACCACGATGCCGGGTTCGGTCGCACACTCCAGAAGAACTGACGATGACGAAGCTCATGAAATTGGTTCGTTTGATGCGAGTGGTCCGAAATTGGTCCCGGACCCTCATGGACCATCTCCAGGTCACAACGGCTGACTATGTCTGCCATCTCCGTAACGGGATCAGTGTGGAGGTCAGAGGAGGCACAGATGATCGGCATGTCATCTTTGAAGTCTTTGTCGAACAAGTCTATCCAGTTGCCTTGTCGGGAGAGAAAGTTGTCGTCGATATCGGCGCGCACATCGGCTGCTTCACCGCGCTGGCTGCCGAGCGCGGTGCACGAGTTCTGAGCTTTGAGCCATTGCCGGCCAACTTTGCGATTCTGGAGCGCAACGTGCAGCGCAACAACATTCGCAACGTGCAGCTGTTTCAGTCGGCAGTCAGTAGCAAGCATGAAACACGAGCGTTGTATCTTCCCGATAACGATGCGCACACAGGTCGGAGCAGCCTCCAAGTAGCTCGAGCCGCCCGCCGTATCGAGGTGTCGTGCCTCCCTCTCGATGACGTCATTCGCGAGAATCACCTTCAGTGCATTGATCTTCTGAAAATCGATTGCGAGGGAGGAGAGTACGAAATCCTGTTCGCGGCCAGCATGGAGTCGCTCAAGATGGTTCAGTCGATTGTGATCGAGAATGAGCCGATCACATACCAGGCACAGGGTGGGGACAGGGAGAGTCTGATAAAGCATTTGCGCACAGCAGGATTTATTGTGGAGAGTCGCAACCACTACCTCTATGCTCGGAGGGAGCAATCTTTCGGTGTGAAGCCATGATGCAAAGCTCTTTCGATCATGCCCCAATGCCGAAGGGACCTGCCGGATATCCCTTGTTAGGCCACGCCCCTCAATTTCTTCGGGATCGGTTGGGCTTTCTTTTGCGGTGCGCGTGCGAGTACGGCGAGGTTGTCACACTCAACATCGGCGGCGAGACATGTTTGCTCACGAGCCCGGAAGACATCAAGCATGTCCTCGTGAACAATCCGGACAACTACGACAAGAGTCCTCGTCTAACAGGCCCCAAAGGCAAGCTGTTGTCGGGAGAAGGATTGCTGACCAGCGTTGGCGCGGCTCACCTGCGGCAGCGACGCATGCTGCAGCCGGTATTTTATCGGAGGGTGATCGAATCGTTCGCTGAAACGGTTACGAATACAACCGAGCAGATCCTCGCAGGCTGGGAAGACGGCTCCGAAATCGATATCAACCGAGAAATGTCGACATTGACTCAACGCGTCATCATTCGAACGTTATTCGGATTGGATTTCAAGGATGAGGCAGAACGGCTTGCCGACGCGGTGACGGCGCGGAGGCGCTATTTCGAACACGTCTTTTTTTCGATGGTTCCCTTCCCTGAGCACCTACCCCCGTGGAAACGTCACGACTATCGGAAGGCCATGAACTATATCGATGAGACCATTTATAGAGAGGCTCGCACGCGTCGCGAGGCCTCGGGGCCGGGGAGCGACATGCTCTCCATGCTGTTACGCGCCCGATACGACGATGGAATGGGCATGACTGATCGACAAATTCGTGACGAGGTGATGACATTCCTGATCGCCGGCTATGAAACGATAGCGGAAGCCTTGACGTGGACATGGTATCTGCTCTCCCAACATTCGGACGCAGAGGCGAAACTCCGAGCAGAGGTTCGTCACGTGCTATGTGGCCGCACACCTGGCGCAGCGGATCTGCCGCAGCTCCAATATACGGGGATGGTGCTGTCTGAATCGATACGGTTGTATCCTCCGACATGGATCTTTATTCGCATAGCGCGGCAAGCTGATGTGTTGCCGAGCGGTGCAGCCGTCCCCGCCGGATCAAAGCTCTATCTTTGCCCCTATGTGATGCACAGGCATCCTCGATACTTTCCCGACCCAGAACGGTTCGATCCGGGTCGATTCACTGACGTGGCGAAAAAGGAGCGGCCGCAATTCTCCTATTTCCCGTTCGGCGGCGGTGCACGCGTCTGCATTGGAGAGCATTTTGCCAAGATGGAAGGCATCTTGGTGTTGGCCATGATTGCGCAAAGATTCAAACTAGCCCTGGTGCCGGGTCAGACGATCGTGCCGGAGCCGAAGATGACCTTGCGGCCGAGGAGAGGGATTCGGATGCGATTATCCCGGCGTAGTCAGGAGTAGGAGATATGCGTGGGAAAGAATGAACCGATCGTGTCCGTTGTCATTCCGACTCTGAACAGGCCACACTTGGTTGCGCGAGCGGTGCGGAGTGCGTTGGCTCAGACCCTGAACGCGATCGAAGTGATCGTCGTCGTAGACGGTCCCGATGAGGCGACCGTACAGGCTCTAGATGCAATAGAAGATCCCAGATTAATAATTGAGCTGCTGTCTCGCAATCTGGGTCCTGCAGAGGCTCGCAACCAGGGAGTCGAAGTAGCTAGAGGCCGATGGATCGCTTCTCTCGACCACGACGACGAATGGCTCCCCAACAAGCTCGACATCCAACTACGCATCGCCCAGCAGTCCACGTTCCAAGATCCCATCATCGCGTGCCGTTTTCTCAAGCGGAGTGAAACGACCGATGTCGCGTTGCCCCGCAGATTGCCGGCGCCCGGTGAGCTCATGAGTGACTATCTGTTCCGCCGAACCCGTCTGTTCGGAGGAGAAGGGCTTGTGCAGACCTCTACGATCCTTACGACCAAACAGTTATTGCAGAAGGTCCCGTTTCGAGCAGAGTCGCGGCGGCACGACGACATGGACTGGCTCCTCCGAGCCAGCATGCGTGACGAAACCGCCGTGCTATTTGTCGCGGACCCCGAACCACTTGCCATTTGGCATCGGGAGGAGAAACTCCGGACAATCAGCAGTAGCAAGGACTGGCGGTTTTCATTTTCCTGGATACAGCAAAACCGTCACCTCATGACCTCCCGAGCCTACGCGTCGTTTTTGTTGACATGGGGCAGCGCCAATGCGATCGAGCAAGGGGACCGATCGGCGTTCTGGCCGCTCCTGAAGGAGGCGTTTCGACATGGGGCTCCCGGAACCCTCGATGGCATTGTGTTCGTAGGCATCTGGCTGATTCCTCAAGAGTGGCGACGGTGGGCAGCCATCTCCTTGACCTCTTCGCGAAACTGACTTGATGCTGCATCTGCTGAAAGGTTGAAGGCAACATGATTCTGAAGGAGGGTGATCAGTGACGTTTCCTCAACTGCTGCAGATGGTTGCTCCGGCCGACACCAAGGCGCCATCTCGTCTCGAGGCCTTGATCAAGGGGCTTTGGTTCGTGGCCTGTGCCAACGTCCTGGTCTTGTTTTTCGTTCAGGGGGGCTACGATATTGCCGTTGGTCCTGTTCATCTGCACGCCTCTTCCCTGAGGAACTGGCTTGCCCTCTGCCTGGCTCTCTCCTTAGGCAAGGCCTGGATGGAAGAGAGGCGTGGCGCCAGATCGGTGTTAGAAGGGTTGCAGGCTTCGCTCCTGCTTTTCATCGGGGCGTTGACCGTGTATTACTCTAACGGGCATACCTTCGAAACGGCCGATACCTTGCCTGCGCGTTTTCTTCCGGTCAGCATCCTCACGGACCGAGATTTTTATCTCGATGAGTATGCCGCTACCATCGAACAGTACGATGAACAATACTTTGTCCGGGTCATCAACGGACATCTGATATCGACTTATCCCCCATGGGGAGCCGTCCTGTCCGTGCCGGTATATATTATTCCCGTTCTCAAAGTGGGGACGAGGCTCGCCGCTGAGACGCTGTTCGATTTGGAGAAGCGGGCAGGCATGCTCATGGTAGCGCTATCGGTGTTTACCCTATTTATCGGGCTACGGCGGGTCACGACGCCGCGCGTGGCGTGGTTCATTGCCTTCGTCTATGCTTTTGGAACAAGCAGCTTGAGTCTTATTAGTCAAGCCTCGTGGCAGCACGGTCCGAGCCAGCTGTTTTTCTCGCTCACTCTGTACTGTCTGGTAAGGGGCAGGGAGACTCCGGCTCTTATTGCATGGGCCGGGCTGGCGCTTGGTTGGGCGGTTATCTGTCGCCCGTTGAATCTCGTCATGGCGCTTCCGATTGCACTCTATGTGCTCCATAAGCATCGGGAGCAATGCGTTGGGTTCTTGCTTGCCGGTATTCCTCCGCTGCTGCTGTTTCTGTGGTACAACGACGCGTATTTCGATTCGCCTGTCCGGACCGGATTTGGTGCGACCGTTGTCACTCCGGCTTCCCTCGTGGGGCGCCATCTTTCCTGGTTCAACACCCCCTTCCTCGAAGGGCTTGCGGGCGTGCTGTTTTCCCCGGCGCGTGGGTTGTTCATCTACTCCCCGATCTTTCTCTGTTCGCTGGCCGGGATGGCGTTGGCATGGAGAGAGCCGGGACAGGTGCTACTCAGGTATCTGAGCGTGGGGACTCTTTTGTTGCTCATCCCGGTCGCGACGCTTGGGAGTTGGTGGGGAGGACATGGGTATGGTCCGAGGCTTTTGGCGGATAGCGCCCCTTTCCTCTGTTTCTTGATGGTTCCCGCCCTGGAGCACATTCATCGGAGACGCTGGATCAAATATATGGTCGTAGGGTTGACGGGCGTTTCAATCGGGATGCATGCCATTGGGTTTGCCTATTCCGGCGATTGGGGTTCAGAGCGACTCGACTTCGATACGTATCCCGAACGGGTGTGGTACTGGCGGGAAAGTCCTCCGGTCCTGTTCGGCACACAACTTCTGGAGCAGGCGTGGCAGAAGGTTGCCATGCGGTTCTGAGGTGTTGTAGGTGCAACTGAGGTATCTACGAAGGATGTGAACGAACCGCTCGCTTGCCCACGACAAGGCAGCAGGGGGACCAAGCCGAAGACCAATAGTATCTAGCGCCGCTGCTTGATGGCCTGCATCCGTTCGAGCATCCGGTCCCACACAAATCCATGGAGCCGAAGATTGGCCGCACGCTCCACCTTGCTGAATCGCACTCCGATCCGCTGCTCATCGATCCACCGCACTTCCGCTTCTTCGATCGGGAGCGATTCCTTCTGATCCGGCAGAATCAGCCGCAGCAACAGGTTCGCTGTCTGGGGCAGAATCGTCGTACATTCGATCGTGCAGCCGAGCACCGAAAGATTGGTGAGGGTGCCTTCGCCGATCGCAGAGGTGCCGGCAAACATCACGGGATAGGCCGTTGGAAGGGGTAAGCGATAATGCGCACGCTGATAGGGTTTGGTCTGTTCCATGGCAGGGTGCAGTGTAGCCTGGTGTGAGGCGGAAAAAGTATCCCTCCTTTGAGGGGCTGCGGTTGCTGTTGCTGTTGAGCGGAGTCGGATCGGTCAGGGGGTGTTGTGAGCGGGTGTGTTCTGTCGATCCAGGAAATCCATCATGAGGCGGTGATGTTCGGGCGTGATGTCGACGACACGGCCGCCGCCGTGTCTCCCTGCGGCATGAGTCAGCTTGAGTGCGCAGTGAATCCGGCTCTCGGCTTCGAGCTGACACTCGATCTCGACCCGGTCTCCGGCCAGGAGCGGGAGATCGGCAGAAATCTGGAGGCCCTGCGCGGTGAGATCTACGAGGGTGCAGAGACTGGTGGCTCCGTTGCGATGCATGAGGCCCCGCCGGTTGACCAGGATGCGAACGTGCCGGCGTGGATCGGACATGAGCGGCCTTTCTTTTTGATCGATCAGTCATCCGATGCCGGGCGACTCAGCGGCGATCGGCGGGGGTGGGAGGAATGTTGGCGATCAGCCCGGATTTCTTCCAGCGCCAGTACTCCGACCACGATTGGAAAGGGAAGCAGCGTGATCAACATGACAACCATGAGGAAAGACATCGCCGGACTCCTTTCAGCGGACAGTCGATACCGGTTTCAGTGCAAGCCGGAGACCAGCGAGAGGATTGCCCAGCCTGACCGGCTGGAAGTGTCAGATTGCGGATGTTTTGAGGAATAGCGTCGAGCGAAGGGGGATATCGCTATGATGCTGGGCGGAGGGAATCAAGGATAAGTACGGCAAAACGGCGCTGCGCAGCAAGAATTTCCTCCACCTTTCGAGGGGGGGCAGACCAGCGAAGGCGCGGGAGCTATAAAGCGGTGGTGTGGGTGCTCAGGATGGCGGATTGAGGGATGGGTCTGAGAGTGCTAATCCACCGGTGTTTCATCAGCTGGTCGGCGATGAGGATGTAGGTGTCTTCCGGGAGCGTCAGTGTCGTGCGGAGCTTCTCCAAGAGAGCCTGATTGCTGCTTTCCGCGTGCAACTCGTACCAGGCGCGGTGCGGAATGATGACCAACGCATAGCAGGGGACGCGGGTCAGGACCTGCACCTTCTTGCGGACGAGGTAGGCCGCCTGGATATCGGGTCTCGATGCCAGTTGCCGGGCGATCCCCTCAATCACTTCAGCTGGCAGCCCGTGCGGCTCGAACGAGTCCCCGGGTTTGATCGTGCTGCGTTCGGCTTCGGCATCAAGGAGCTGCTGCCGTTGCCGCTGCGCCTTGACGCGGTAGCGCATGGACTCTTTATGGTTGCCCCGGCGTTCCAGGAAAGTGGAGGCCAGTTGGCAGGCTGGAATCACCGCCTCGCGATCCGCCGCCAGGGCCTTCTCCAAATACTGCAAACCGGCTTGATCGTCTTGCGCCAAGAGGAGGCGGCCCATCGCCAAGTTCGCCGCCGCGTGAGCGGGTGCCTTCGTGAGCAATTGCTGCAGCAACGGCAGTGCTGCGCGGTCGCTTTCGAGC
This sequence comes from Nitrospira sp., assembly GCA_030692565.1. Lineage (NCBI taxonomy): Bacteria > Pseudomonadati > Nitrospirota > Nitrospiria > Nitrospirales > Nitrospiraceae > Nitrospira > Nitrospira sp. Next base: position 145,588 of record JAUYAO010000059.1, on the reverse strand, counting down.
GCTTCCATTTGGCACGCATATTCCCACAGCTCGTCGATCGAGAGCCCGACGGTCGCAGATTTGTCGCTTAAGGCCTGGCAGCGTGCCCGCGCTGCCGCCATTTCTTCGTGCTTCTGTTGCCATTCGTCCGCCACAGACTCCGCCCAGCTGCGGTCGAGGGCTTCGCGTGTCGCGGTGGCATGCGCGTCCAGATAATAGTTTGCGGCTGTGGCCTCGTGAGGGTCGCGCAGATGGGGAAAGTCGGTCGGCGGTTCGGGGGCATTCTGTTTTTCCGGAAGTCGATCTAATGCGGCCAGTCGATCGACCAAGGCCGGATGCGTGTCGGCATAGCCGGTCGTCTGCTGCATCGCTTCGTGCATCCACTTCTGAATGCTGTCGTGAGGCGTGACGCGCTGCAACACCGTGATGAGTTCATCGAGGTGGGAGGCGGGCGGTGCAGGGTTCGTGATGGTCCGGCGATTCAATGCGGGCCAATACCGTTCGTCCATCAGATGCGCGATGATCTGGAGCGATGCTAAGGCGTCTTTCATCGCGTGCGGGCCGACCAGCCGGGCTGCCTGACGATCGGCTTCGTACTCCTGCGCGCGGGCCAGGACGAACGAGTAAGCGTTGAAGAAGGGGGCATACCAGTCCAGGAACTTGGTAAAGAACACCGAGCCCCAATGATCGCGGGCGCGCAGCTCTTCCAGCAGGCGCGACCAGATTCTGCGGGTGCGATAGATCCACCCGGAGAAGCGCCCATGAGAGTGGCCGAGGTGGCCGAACTCATGCGCGAGCACGGCCCGGAACTGGGCCGGTGCCATGGCCAACATGAGGGGGAGGCCGAGCAGCAGATAGTTCTGATACCAGCCGAAAATGCCGAGGCGCGGTCGCTGTGCGACGGCGGCATTCAGGTCGTTCACGATGAGCACATGGTGAAACGGCGGCGTGCCCAACGCAGTCGTCAGTTTGTCGATCAGGAGGAACAGGCGCGGCGCGTCTTCCCGATACACCTCATAGCCCGTCGGTGGGGCAAGGCGCACCCAGAAGGCCCGCAGGATGATCGCCGCCAGCACTCCAAGACCGAACAGCAGCTTGATGGAGCTGAGATGGCTCGATCCTCCGTCTTTCAGTGAGAGAATCAGCCAGGCGCTGACGGCCAATGCCAGGCCCAGGACGGCCAGCACATAGGCATAGCCGAGAGCGGCGACCAGCGCGACCTTCAGTTTGTACGGTGTCGGATGTTTCTGGGCGTACGTCTCGAGACGGCGCACCAATTGCTCGAACTGTGTGTCGGACATTGTGATCGGAATTCCTCCTAAGGGTCGCAACCAGTTTATGAGAAGGTCGCATGATCGCCAAGGAGTTTGTCATTTATTGATGGCGGACTCTTGAAGGATGATCTGCCTGCGCTGGGATGCAGTGGGATCAGCATGTGGGAAGGGATGTGGTGTTTGGCCCGAGTGCCGGGCAGAGGCGCCCTAGGTTATGCGGAATAGTGTTCTTGCAGGTGGTCCCGCTGAAACCGCAGGATATGTTGGATCAACACTTCCCGGTCCTGTGAGGGCATCCTGACGAAGCGAGCGTGGAGGCGATAGGTCCCTCCCGGAAAGGGGATGGGATCGAGCCGCAATACTTCGGCGAAGGATGTGAAGAGGCCATGATCGGGCAGGCGAAGCGTGACCGCGAGGATGTCGTTGGGTTGATAGACCGTGGCGACCGTGACGCCGAAGCCGCCGCCGCTGATGTTGACGGATTGCTCGATGAGGGCACCCTCCGTCGTATCCGTTTCGGGCTGAATGCGGATGGGCAGGGTGACGGTAATTCGATAAAATTCGCGGCGATCTCTTCCTGACGGCGGCGAAGCCGGTGTATCTGAGGCCATGATGCAAGGGAGTATAGCAAAGTCGGTAGACCCGAGGGTGTCAAAATGCAGGCTGCCGTTCCGATCAACGTAAGGGCGTTGGGATGGATTCCTTCTGGATTTGAGAGGGTGTCTGAGAGGCGATCATCTGCCGAATGGCCTCACTGATGAGTTCAGGCTGGTCGAAGTTGATGAAGTGGCTGCTGCGGTCGGCGAAGATTTGGCGGCTGTTGGTGGAGAGTTTGGTGAGATCGGATTGGAATTTGAGCCACATCTTTCGAAAGTGTTTGGGGTCGACGTTTGATGGCATGTCGGGCCACCAGGTTGGTCCGGTCGCGGTGATGACGGTCAAGGGCAGGTTCCCGAGCGAACCGGCCATCCCGGTTTGCCCAGCGGTCCCCTCCAGTGCCGCACCTTCGTATGTCATCGTCTTGAAGTAGCGCGACTGCGTCCATCCGGCGCGGAGGAGCGGGCGGATGTCGGCAGGCACACCGGCTTCCTGGGCGGCAAAGAACGACGGCGCAAGATCCTGCGAGATCAACAGCCGGGTCAGGCCTAGGGCCGTCACCGCGCGGATGATCGGGAACATGGATTTTCCGGGTGAGACGAATCGCATGAACTCGACTTGGTCGAATTGCCGTTCATGCCCCGCATCCACCAGCACCATCCCGACGACATCGTTTGGGTGGGCCTGGCGATATAGCCGAGCGACGAACCCGCCGAGTGAATGGCCGACGAGCACATAGGGGCCGGAGATGCCGCCGTTCGTCAGCAACTGGTGAAGCTCATCGGCCATCCGTCTGCCGATGCGTGGCAGACGGCCAGTATCGCTCCAGCCGAATCCTGCCCGGTCATAGGAGCAGACCCGTGTGATTTTCGCGATCTCCGGCTGGACCTCTGCCCAATAGACCGACCAACCAGGACCCATGGCATCCAAGATCACGGTCGGGCTGCCTTCGCCGGTGCAGTAGAGGTGAAGTTTATATCCGCCGACGTCGATAAGCTGTCCGGGCGGTGGGTACTGCTTCCGGTCCTGCACCATGCCGACAATCTGATATCCCACGCCGATCAGCGCGAACAGCAGTAAGCCGATTGTAACGTGAAGCAGCTTCCGCAGGGGGCGGAAGCGGTGCCGACGTTTAGTGAGCATGTGTCATAGCGCGGTGCCAGCGGCGGAGGTGTTTCATGGCGGGGAGCTTGGTTTTGCCGTTGAAGAGATAGTTTTCGAGCACTCCGTAGAGATTGTAATCGACGAAGAGCGGCCGGTCAGCCAGGAGAAACGGCGAGGTCGCCAACACGTTGTCGATCGGCTCCAATAGATCGGCAAACTGCGCGCACAGAGGCCGGCGCTGAGCGGTCCATTCCCGGACGCAGCCCTTTCCGAACTTCCGCTCCTTGTGGCGGATGAGCATCGTGCGTTCGACCAGCGGGCGCTTCGGGATCACGTAGGTATCGTTCACCTTGAACCCCACCATCTCCAACTCCTGCTCGATGTAGCGCGAGAGAATGAGCTGCAGGCCGTCGAACTCCTTCGGAAAGAGGTTGAGCGTGAAGCGCCGATCGACATGCCGCGCGACCTCTTGCCCGAAATCGGTGGTATCGCAGAGGGCCCGCTTCCCATCGACAATGCAAGGCACGCTGTGCCCGCGCCCTTTCGTGGCGGTAATGATGGCGGCGCGATCGTGAAAGGGAATGTTGCGCAAGTGAAACGGAATCCCATTCCGTTCGAGCATCCGTCGCACCGTGATGGCGAACGGCGACCAGGGAAACTGAATCAGAGTGAGCATGGAGCCTATATGACGTAAGTGATGAGAAACTTCAAGATTGAGGCGGTTGTAGCAATGAATCGGAGATGCCAATCAGCCATCGCACGACAGGATATTACCTGCTTGAAGTGAAAGGAAATCAAATGGAGGGGGGCAGTGGCGGCGGCGTGCATCTATGTACTGGCCTTTTGCTTTTATGGCCGCTGGCTGGCCAGGCAGGCTGTTGAGCTGAATAGTCAACGTGTGACGCCGGCTGTGCGGATGAACCACGGGGTTGAGTATTCGCGTGGGCTTGAGAAGGGAGTGAAGGACGGATCAAACAATTACGGCGTGAACATTTCCTGCAGCACCGCGAGGACGGCAGTAAGGGTTCCGGGAGTGACACGACCAAGCCGCTTGACGAGGCGCTCGCTATCAACCGTGCGCAACTGGTCTGCCGCAACAAATCCGGAGCGGTCACGAAAGCGGCATCTCACTCGCCAGGGGTAGGCTTGCCCGCCGGTGGTCATCGGCGCGACGATCACTGTCCGTAGGTGTTGATTCAATTCATCGGGAGAAACGATCAGGCAGGGCCTTGTTTTTCTGATTTCATTGCCGCGGGTCGGATCGAGATCGATCAAATAGACCTCGCCGCGTGCCGGGGATGCGTGCTCTATCGCCACTTCCAATCTTCCTTATCGAATCGTGTGGCGGTCGGCGGGTCGAGGAGGGCGTCTTCTCCTTGCGTTCGCATGCGTCGGGCGGCATCGGCCCAGCCTGCTCTCGGTTGCGCCGACTTGGAGATCAGAATTCGACCCGGTTCCGCTTGGAGCTCGACTTCATCCTCAAGCTGGGCTTCTTGAAGCAAGGTCTTGGGGAGGCGGATTCCCTTTGAGTTGCCGATCCGGACAATATGAGCTTTCATGTCAATCTCCCGCTTTGAGGCTACATTGTAATCACATCGCCCACTGAAGGCAAATCCCGGACTAACTCTTGATTTACAAGCAGCGGACGGGTTGTTAGGATGCACCGCATGAAAGCGGCTGTAAATCTGCTCTGGGTGCTGCTCTCCGTCCTTGGAGCCGTGGCGTTGGCCCACGTGGTCGGTGTCATTAATCCCTACGAAAAGGTGAACGGGCTCTGGCTGGTCGTGGCGGCGGCGTGCATCTATGTGTTGGCCTATCGCTTTTATGGCCGGTGGCTGGCTAGACAAGTTGTTGAGCTGAACAATCAGCGCGTCACGCCGGCTGTGCGGATGAACGATGGGGTGAATTTTCATCCCACTAACAAAGTCGTACTCTTCGGCCATCACTTCGCGGCGATTGCCGGGGCGGGGCCGTTGCTGGGGCCGGTACTCGCGGCGCAGTTCGGGTTTCTCCCCGGCTTTCTCTGGCTGGTGATCGGCGCGGTGCTGGCCGGGGCGGTGCAGGATTTCATCATCCTCGTGGCCTCGATGCGGCGCAACGGCCGCTCGCTCCCGGAGATCGCGCACGATGAGCTCGGGTCCATCACCGGGACGGCGACGGCGGTGGCGGTGCTCTTTATTGTGGTGGTGGCGCTGGCAGGGCTGGGCTTCGCGGTAGTGAACGCGCTCTATCACAATGCCTGGGGCACGTTCACGATTGCGATGACGATTCCCATCGGCTTCATCATGGGGTTTTATCTCCAGAAGTTTCGCCCCGGCGCAGTCGCGGAAGTCTCGGTGATCGGCGTGGTGTTGCTGATCGCGGCGGTGCTGTTCGGACGCGTGGTTGGACAGTCGTCGTTTGCCGCGTGGTTTGAATTCGAACGGCCGACGCTGGTGTGGCTCTTGGCCGGCTATGGTATTCTTGCCTCGGTGTTGCCGGGCTGGATGTTGCTGGTGCCGCGCGGGTATCTCTCGACCTTTATGAAGCTCGGCGTGGTATTTCTCCTCGGTTTTGGCGTGATCCTCATGGCGCCGACGATCGAAATGCCGCGCGTCACGGTCTTCGCCGCTGGCGGCGGGCCGATTATTCCCGGCACGCTCTTCCCGTTTCTCTTCATTACGATTGCCTGCGGGGCGGTGTCGGGCTTTCACGCGCTGGTGTCCTCCGGTACGACGCCGAAGATGATCGAGCAGGAGTCGCAGGCGGTGGTGGGCTATGCGGCGATGCTGTTGGAGAGTTTCGTCGGCGTGATGGCGTTGATTGCGGCGTCGGTGCTGATTCCCGGCGACTATCTGGCGATTAATACGACGTTAAGCGCCGAGACCCTCTCGGCAATGGGGTTCGCTCCGTCGCGCATAGCGGAACTGTCGCAACTGGTCGAAGTCGATGTTGCCGGGCGGCCTGGCGGGGCGGTCTCACTCGCGGTGGGCATGGCGTCGATCTTTGCGGCGCTGCCCGGCATGGCGGGATTGATGGCCTATTGGTATCAGTTTGCCCTGGTGTTCGAAGCGCTGTTCATTCTGACGACGATCGATACGGGGACGCGCGTGGCGCGCTACCTGATTCAGGAAATGGCGGGGCGGGTCTATGCGCCGTTTCGCCGGATGAATTGGTGGCCCGGGATGCTACTGAGCAGTGCCTTCGTGGTCGGGTCCTGGTCGTATTTAATTGGGACAGGAAGTATCTCGACGATCTGGCCGATGTTCGGCGCGGCGAATCAATTGCTGGGGACGCTGGCGCTCTGTATCGGGACGACGGTGCTGATCAAGATGTGGAAGTCGCCCTATCTCTGGGTGACGGCGGTGCCGATGGTGTTCGTCGGTGTGGTGACGCTGGCCGGGTCCTATGAGATGTTCGGGATGTTTATGAAGAAGGCCGCGACGCTGGCGGCGGGGCAGGCGTTCGCGTTGTATCTCGACGCTGCGCTGGTCGCAGTGGTGGCCGTTCTGGGATTGATCGTCTTGAGCGACAGCCTGCGACAGTGGTATGGCTATGTGATCTTGAAGAAGCCGTTCACGAGCAGTGAAGTCATCGTTATGGCCGGTGGCGGATCGGTAGGGCGGGTGCAGACGGCAATTTCTGATGGTGAAAAGGATAAATGTTTCCGGCTGCCGCACGGTGGCGGATGCTGTTAGGGGGCAGCCTGGGCAAGCTCCCTTGCTCGCGCACCCCGCACGCAAGATCGATCGAAACATGAAATTATGGGCGGTGCTCGGTGCATGCGCGCAGTGGGAGCTTGCCCAGGCTGCCCCGTCTATTTAAGGTAGAAGTAGAAGAAGGAGGGGATCGTGGCGGATCAATTTTCGTTCGATGTAGTCTCTGAAGTGAATATGCAGGAGTTGCGGAACGTGGTCGATCAGGCGACGAAGGAAGTGAAGCAGCGGTTCGACTTCAAGGATTCCAAGACGGAGATCACGCTGAAGGAGAAAGAGAAGGAACTTGTTATTCTGTCGGATGACGAATACAAGCTGAATGCGGTGATCGACATTATCAAGACGAAGTGCACGAAGCGCGGCGTGTCGCTGAAGGCATTCGATTACGGCGCCATCGAGCCGGCGCTCAGCGGGACGGTGCGGCAGACGGCCAAGATCCAAAGCGGGATCGCGACCGAGAAGGCGAAGGAAATTACGAAGGCGGTCAAGGAGTCGAAGTTGAAAGTGCAGGTCCAGATTCAAGGCGAGCAGGTGCGGGTGCTCAGCAAGAGCAAGGACGATTTGCAGGCGACGATGACATTTTTGAAAGGCAAGGACTTTGGGATCGATCTGCAGTTTACGAATTATCGATAAGGAGATGGCGATCGCCTCCGTCTCATGAAGCGCCTGCTCTCTTTGCTCCTGCTCCTCGTTTCTCTCGTCGGCTGCAATCGCAGCGATCCCATTGTCGTGCTGCAGCTTCATCCTAAGAATCCTGACATCATCTACGTTGCAACGAACGACTACATCTACAAGAGCCGCGACGCCGGGCAGACCTGGACGAATCTGTCGAAGGGGATGAGTCATTCACGCGTGATCGCGATGGCGATCGATCCGGCCTATCCTGCGACGGTGTATGCGGGGACGAAAGGCGATGCGGTCTTCAAGAGCCACGATGGCGGGCAGCGGTGGGTATCGATGCGCTCCGGGCTGGATGACGCTACGATTACGTCGGTGGTGAACCAGTTCGTCTTCGATCCGGCCGACGATCAGCACATTTTCATCGCCACTACGATGGGTGTGTTTGAGACCAAGAACGGCGGCGAGAGCTGGTCAAAGAAGATGGAGGGGATGAAAGAAGTTCTGATGGTGGTGACGTTAGGCATGGATCCAACGCGTCCAGCCATTCTCTACGCGGGGACAAGCGGGGGTGTATACAAATCGATCGATCAAGCGGGGTATTGGGAAAAAGTGAACAATGGATTGGTGCCGGCGGACATGGTGAAGACGTCGCGGGCGCTGAATGTGACGTCGGTGCTGGTCGATCCCTACGAGCCGGATACCATCTATGCGGCAACGCTCGCGGGTCTCTACAAATCAACTGATGCGGCTGCTTCGTGGAAACGAATCGGGGAATCGCTGGCGGATCAGATGATCATTGCAATGGTGCTCGATCGAACGCGCAAAGGCGCGATCTATATTACAGGGCGTGATGGTGTGCATCGAAGTGAGGATGGTGGCGCGACGTGGAGAGCAATCAACAACGGACTTGCCACAACTAACATCAGGACGATCGCGCAGAGTCCGTCAGATTCAAAGCTGTTTTATGCGGGGACGAATGGGAGCGGCTTGTATCGGAGTAAGGACGCGGGCGAAACGTGGGAGTCGATGCCGCCGCTCTATGCAGGGAATGAGATGCGTCCGTGATTGAGTGACGGAGAGAAGGTCAGCGAGTAGTGCTGCGATTCTGCAGGCTCGATCCGACTGAGGACCCGCTGAGTGATGAACCGATAGACGTGTCGTTCAGGCTCGACCCAATTGTAGATTGTCCCAGGCTCGATCCGACGGTTGTGTCGCCGATGCTCGATCCTACCGTGGACTGCTGTAGGCTCGATCCGACCGCAGATTGCTCTGAATTCAAACGAGACTCTCCGATATCCGCTCCTGCGCGGCCTGTCGCGCCGATGTCAAAGCCGGTCGGTCCGCTGGCGCCGATATTCGCTCCGCTTCGAGGAGTTGCGCCGATGTCCGCTCCTTGCGATCCTCCTGCCCCGATGTCTGCGCCGGATTTCGGCGTTTTCCCGATGCTCGTACCTACTGATGAGCTGGATCCGATGCCGGGTCCAGTTTTAGGTCCGGCCGGCAGGGAGCGGGCCTGGAAGTCCTTCTGAATGGAATCTTCCATTTCTTGAATTCGGCGCGACTCCTTGGCCGCTGATTCGTAGTCGAGCTGGCCGAGTTGGTTTCGTGCATTTCCGATCGTCTCCAGTTTGGCGTGCAATCGCTTGAGATCTGCGCGCGCCTTGGCGACGGGCGGAAGCAGTTCCGCGATGGTCCACCCCCTGAGTTTCATGTGTTCACTGAAGAGGCCTGATTGGGCCATGCTCAGCAATTCATTGACGTCGTTGCCAAGTTCTTCGACTGATTGGAGTTCCGCCAAATCGGTCCGGCAGCACTCAAGAAACTGATTGTACTTCTGTAGGAAGATGGTGACTTCCTGTTGCAGGTTCTCGATCTTCATCTGACGCGCCGATTCTTGAGGCGGGCGGGTGTCCGATGCCGGCGGATCTTTCTTCTCTATCAATGGAACGCAGCCAGCGGTGCCTTTTGAGGCTCTTAACTGCTGATCGGCAGAGCTGTGTTCGCAAAATTCAAGAAGCGGCGCCGCGTCGGCGGAAGGAGCCGAAGCAAGGGGACCTGCGAGAAAAAGCAGTGCAACGAGAATAAGCGGGAAGTTGTTACGGATAATGAGGGTCATGAAAAGATTCTCACCTCAAGAGTCTTCATTGTCAACGAATCTGCGCCAATGGGAAGGCTGTCTTTAGCGATATCGAGTGATTGAGTCAGATGCCCTTTTCGTCGCGATAGATCAAATAATCTCCTGGGTTCGTGACGCGAGGGTATCCCCCGTCCCTAACCTTATGGAGATGCAGAGGGGGATACCCCCGATGTCTTCGCGGCAAATCAGCCATCCCCTCTGAAAATTCAAAAGAATTTCCATTCTCGCAATTGATCACCTAAGTCCATGAATTTGCTATTGACAAGGAGTTCAACGGGAGTATACTCGGCCCACAAGTGGGGGAAAGTGGATACAAGTGGTGAGTCTGAAATATCGAAAAGATCAAGGCATGCTCCTGTTTTTCCTGATGAAGTAACGGCTTGGCTCGTTACGGACCGTACGAAGACTTTTTTTGACGGTACGGTGGGATATGGTGGGCATAGTGAGCGGCTTCTTGAAAAGGCTGGAGATGATGCCGTTCTCATCGGAGTCGATCGAGATGAAGAGGCGCTCGCGTATTCCCGATCTCGACTTGCCGGGTTTGCTGGTCGTGCGCAGTTACTCAAGGGGGATTTTGTTGACATGAAGCAGTTGCTGCGAACTGTCGGCGTCCCAGCAGTTGACGGAGTTCTTTTCGATCTCGGAGTTTCTTCGCCTCAGCTCGACGATCCGAATCGAGGGTTCAGCTTTCATGGAGACGGGCCCCTCGATATGCGCATGGATCAATCGGCGGGTACGACGGCTGGAGAGTTAGTAAACTCGTTGCCCGAGTCTGAATTGGCGGATCTCATTTTTCAGTATGGCGAGGAGCGATTCTCCCGGCGTATTGCGCGTGCGATTGTTCGCGCTCGTGAACGGAACGCGCTGGCGTCGACGCAAGAGCTGACGACAGTCATTAAGGAATCCGTTCCTGCTGCGTATCGGCACGGGCGCATCCACTGTGCGACGAGAACGTTTCAAGCGCTTCGTATCGCGGTCAATCGCGAGCTGGATGTGCTTGAGCCGGCCATCCGCGATGCGGTCGATATGTTGAGGCCCGGCGGCCGTATCGCCGTCATCTCGTTTCATTCGCTAGAAGATCGGATCGTGAAGCATACGTTTCGTGCCTTGGCGGAGCGGCCTCACCCGCAAGTGGCGGTGTTAACAAAGAGGCCGCAAGTTCCTTCCGAAGCGGAATGCCGGGCGAATCCGCGCGCGCGAAGCGCCAAGTTGCGGGTCGCTGAGCGCCTGTCAAAGGAGTATGCCCAATGAAAATGCTGGCAGTGACGGCCGGGCTGTGCCTCGTGTTCGTCTTTGTGTGGGAGCGGGTGGATATGGTGCGCCTGGGCTACCAGGTTGAACGGCTGAAGCACGAGAAGGTGGTGTTGGAGCGCGAGCGTGATGAATTGAAGGTGAAATTCTCAGCGCTGAGTTCGCCCGACCGGATTGCAAAAGTCGCCACGGAAAAATTCGGGATGAGCTTACCTCAGCCTGGCCAGGTTGTGATGGTTCAATTTAAGGCGAAGGACTCGCCTGCATCCGCGGTGGAACTGCGGATTGCCAGGAACGATGTGTTGAACGGGAGGCGATAGTGACTGGTGCGCCGTCACGGGCCCGACGCTATGTATTGCTGCTGGTGATGCTCTGCGGATTTGCGGTGGTGCTGTTTCGGTTGGTGAGCCTGCAGGTATTGCAGGCTGCTGAGCTCACGGCCAAAGCGGACCGGCAACATCAGAAGACTGTGTCCTTAGAGGGGGCTCGAGGGACCGTTGTGGATCGTCATGGCAAGGTGCTCGCCATGAATATGGAAGTGCCCTCCGTGTTCGGCATCCCCACTGCGCTTGAAAGTCCCGCTAAAACGGCCCGGTCTCTCTCGCCGGTGCTGCATGTTCGAACCGATGAACTGGAAAAGAAGCTGCGGCAGGATCGCAGTTTCGTGTGGCTGGCTAGGAAGCTGGATCCCGAGCAGGGGCACCGTCTCGAGCATATGCCGATGGAGGGAATTGGGCTGGTGATGGAAGGCCGGCGATTCTATCCCAAGGGACCGCTGCTGGCCCATGTGTTGGGATTCGCCGGGATGGACGGGGAGGGGCTTGAGGGAATTGAGCGGCGGTATGAGTCGCAGCTCCATGGCGAGAAGCGAGTCGTGATTCTGCAACGAGACGCCATGGGCCGGACGGTGTTTCCGAAAGGCCAGGCCGAGCAAGTCCCTGCCGCCGGGCATAGTTTGGTCATTACGGTCGACGAAGTCATTCAGTACATCGCTGAGAAGGAAGTGGAGGAGGCAGTCACGAAGGCGCATGCCAAATCGGGTACCGTCATTGTGCTCGACCCTCAGACCGGCGCCGTGCTCGCGCTGGCGATCAGTCCGCGGTTTGATCCGAATGCCGTGGCTTCCCTGACCGCGGATCGCTGGAGAAATCGGGCGTTGACGGATACCTACGAGCCCGGTTCGACGATGAAAGCCCTTGTGGCGGCTGCGGCGCTTGAAGAGAAAGTGATGAAGCCGAGCACGATGCTCTACGGAGAAAATGGGCGGATGACGATTGCGAATACGGTCATCCATGACCACGAAAAGCTTGGCTGGATGACGTTTGCGCAGGTGATTCAGAAGTCGAGCAATATCGGTGCGGCAAAAACCGGGATGGCGCTGGGCGATCAGCGTCTCTACCGGTATCTACAGGCGTTCGGATTCGGACAGAAAACGGAGATCGATCTCCCTGGAGAAGTCGGCGGTATGGTCAAGCATCCCAGAGAGTGGGGGCGCCGGTCATTGGCGTCCATTTCTATGGGACAGGAAATCGGAGTCACGCCGATTCAAATGGTATCCGCCGTGGCGGCCTTGGCGAACGGCGGGGTGTTGATGAAGCCCTATGTCGTGTCTGAAGTCCGCGATGCGCAGGGGAAAGCCCTTCGGCAGATACTTCCGCAAGTGAAGCGCCGGGTGGTGTCTCCCGAAACAGCCCGGACCGTGACGTCGATTCTTGAGAGTGTTGTAACGGATGGGACCGGCGCCAAGGCCGCGATCCCGGGGTTCAGAGTGGCCGGGAAGACGGGTACGGCGCAGAAGATCGATCCGCGTACCGGCGCCTATTCGTCGACATTGTTTGTCGGATCTTTTGTCGGATTTGTTCCTGCGGACAATCCCCGATTGGCGATGATCGTGGTGATCGACGAACCGCAGGGGGAGTCCTGGGGCGGCACCGTGGCCGCGCCCGTCTTTCGACGAGTGGGCGAACAGGTGTTGAACTATCTCGGAGTCTCGTCGGACGAACCGGTCAAGCTGGCGATGGCGTCAAACCGTCGGTAGGTCGAGTAACAGGATGATGACCTTCGAAGAATTAGCGCAGTCACTCCGCGGGCAGGTCGATGTCCTCGAGCAGGCAGGGGACGTTCGTGTATCGCTGACCGCGATCACGGATGATTCCAGAGCCGTGCAGGCGGGAAGTCTGTTTGTCGCCGTGAAGGGCGAGCAGGTCGATGGTCACCGGTATATCTCTTCCGCTCTCACGAACGGAGCGGGGGCCGTGGTTATCCAAGAGACGATTCCAGGGATTGACCGCCCGTACCTTCGGGTGGCCGATTCGCGGAAGGCGCTGGGGCATTTGGGCAGCCGGTTCTATGGAGATCCGTCCGGACGGCTGCGGATGATCGGCATCACCGGAACGAATGGGAAAACGACGACATCGTACGTTTGCAAGTCCTTGCTGGAAGCGATTGGTGGACGGGTCGGTTTAATTGGAACGGTCGCCTATCAAATCGGGAGCGAAATTATTCCGGCGTCCCACACCACGCCGGGTGCGTTGGAGCTACAGCAGCTCTTGAAGCGGATGGTCGAGGGCGGATGCTCGGCGGCGGTGATGGAAGTGTCGTCGCATGCGCTGGCGCAGGATCGAGTGAGCGGGTGTGAGTATGACGTGGCCGTGTTTTCGAACCTGACCCAGGATCACCTCGATTTCCATAAGACGATGGAGAACTATTTTCAGGCCAAGCTCCGGCTCTTTACGGGACTGACCGGAACCAAGAAGCCGAACAAGCGGGCCATCGTCAACGGTGATGATTCCAGCGGCGCCCGCATCGCGTCCTTATGCGCGGTTCCGGTGTGGACGTACGGCATCAAGGGAAAGGCCGATCTCCGAGCAGAACAGGTGCAGCTCTCGCTGAACGGCACCACATTTATGGCGGCGACGCCCGCAGGAACTTTTCCGGTCGAAAGCCACCTGGTCGGGGAGCACAACGTCTACAACATGCTCGCCGCTATCGGCGTGGCGTTGCACGAAGGGGCCACGATCGACCAAGTGCGGCAGGCCGTCACCCGCGTCACCAATGTGCCTGGACGGTTCGAGCGGGTCATGGCCGGACAGTCGTTCACCGTTGTGGTGGATTATGCTCATACGGAAGACGCGCTGGTTCGGTTGCTGACGGCAGCGCAGGCACTGAAGGCCGGCCGGATCATCACGGTTTTTGGATGCGGGGGAGATCGCGATCGCGGGAAGCGACCCAAGATGGGGCGCGCTGCCGTCCAGCAGAGCGACATGGTCATTCTCACCTCGGACAACCCGCGCACGGAAAATCCCTTGGCGATTCTCGATGAAGTGGAAGTCGGTGTGCGGGAGGCGCTGCAACAGCGATCGCACGTGAAATATCAGAAAGTGGCTGATCGGCGCGAAGCGATCGCGACGGCCATACGGGCGGCTCAACCCGGCGACATGGTCCTCATCGCGGGGAAGGGGCACGAAGATTATCAGATTATCGGGACCAAGAAATTTCACTTCGATGATCGCGAAGTCGCTCGTGATGCGATCCGTGAGTTAACACATTGTGCCTGATTCGAATGGGGCTCTGTCACAGATTGGGATGCCCATGCCGCTCTTAACCGGCGAAGAACTTCGAGAAGTGATCAGCGTAAAAATGCTTTCGGGCGATGCGTCCCGTTGGGCGAAGCAGCGCATTCGACGGCTCAGTCTCGATTCGCGGGCGATCCGCGCCGGCGATCTCTTCATCGCCATTCGCGGCGACAAATTCGACGGACATGATTATGTGGCGATGGCTCTGTCCCGCGGGGCGGTCGGCGCCATCGTGCATGACAACTATGCGGTGCCCTCCGCGCTCTTGAAGGCCGGCTCAAAGTCGTCTTCCCCCTTCATTTTGGGCGTGCGGGATCCGTTGTTTGCCTATCAACAGCTGGCGACGCATCACCGAAGCCGGTTCGACATTCCGCTGGTGGCGGTGACGGGCAGCAACGGGAAGACCACCACGAAGGAAATGGTTGCGAGTGTGATGGGGCAGCGCTGGCGTGTCTTGAAGACCGAAAGTAATTTCAATAACCGGATCGGAGTTCCTCACACACTCTTGAGATTGACGGGCCGGCATGAAGCGGCCGTCATCGAAATGGGTGTCGATAACCTCGGGCAGACGACGCGCCTGTGTGAAATCGCCCGCCCGACCATCGGCATCATCACGAATATCGGGCCGGACCACCTGGAGTTTTTCGGCAGTATGGAAGGATCGGCGCAGGCGAAGGCGGAGTTGCTCGATCTGCTTCCTCCGGACGGAACAGCCATTCTGAACGCCGATGATCCGTATTTCGACTACCTGGCGGCGCGGGCTCAGTGTCGTGTGGTGTCGTTCGGCTATTCGCCGAAAGCCGATGTGCAGGCATTGCACGAAAAGTCGGACGGACGGGATGGGACGATTTTCCGGCTGCTCCTGCCGGGGAAGGTCCGGCACACCATCGTGCGAATCAAGGTGCAGGGCTCTCACAATGTGACCAATGCCTTGGCTGCCGCGGCTGTTGGAACGGTGCTCGGCGTATCCGGCGCCGTCATTGCGCAGGGGCTCTCCCGATTCCGTCCGGCCGCGATGCGGTCGCAGGTTGTCGTGAGCCACGGGATCCGCGTGATCAACGATTGCTATAACGCCAATCCCGCGTCGATGAAGGCGGCGGTGCAGCTGCTGGCTCAGTCAGGCGCGGGACGGAGGACCATTGCGGTATTGGGCGATATGCTGGAACTCGGCTCGGGCGCGATGCGGATGCACGAAGAGGTCGGCGCGTTTGTGGCGCAGCAGGGCATCTCGCAGTTGATCGCCTGCGGGACGTTGGGGCGCGGTCTGGCGGAAGGCGCGCGTCGGGCCGGGATGGAGCCGACGAACATTCTCGAACTGCCCGATGCAACCGCCGCCGCCGCGGAGGTCAAAGCCATGGCAGTTTCCGGTGATGTGGTGTTGGTCAAGGCGTCGCGCGGCATGAAGATGGAGCAGGTGGTCGGCGCGCTACAAGGCATGAAGCGGGTCTCGAAGAAGGCATCGTAACTACTCAGGGGCAGAAACGGACTCGGCGCTGCAAGCCCCCGGCGTCGGTATGACGGTCGTCTTATGCTGTATAACTGGCTATATCCACTCCACACCGAATTCTCGTTCCTGAACGTCTTTCGCTATCAAAGCTTCCGCATCATTTATGCGGCGGTCACGGCGTTTCTCATCGCGTTTATTCTGGCCCCGTGGCTCATCCGCAAGCTGCAAGAAATCAAGTTGGGCCAGCAGATCCGCGACGACGGGCCCAAGAGTCATCTGGTGAAGAGCGGGACCCCCACGATGGGCGGGATCCTCATTCTCTTTGCGGTGGTCCTCTCCACGCTGCTGTGGGCTGACATTACGAAACCGTATGTGTGGCTGGTCCTCGCGGCGATGGTGGGGTTCGGCGCGATCGGGTTTGCCGACGACTACCTCAAATTCATCAAGCGGCAATCGAAGGGACTGTCGGCGTCGCAGAAGTTTGCCGCGCAAGTCGCGATCGCTTCGGCGATTGCGCTCACGCTGTACTTTCTTCCCGGGTATACGACGAAGCTGAGTGTGCCGTTCTTCAAGAACTTCACCCCGGATCTGGGCTGGTTCTACATCGTCTTCGCCGTGCTCGTCATCGTGGGAAGTTCCAATGCCGTCAATCTGACCGACGGCCTCGACGGCCTCGCCATCGGCCCCGTGATGATTACCGCTTTGGCGTATACGATTGTAGCCTACGTTGCCGGGCACCGATTGATGTCGGACTACCTGCTGATTCCCCACATCGAAAACGCCGGTGAAATCGCCGTGTTTACGGCGGCTATTCTGGGGTCGAGTCTCGGTTTCCTCTGGTTCAACACCTATCCCGCGTCTGTGTTCATGGGCGATGTGGGGTCGCTTCCGCTCGGCGCCGCCCTCGGCACGGTCGCCGTCATCAGCAAGCATGAATTGTTGCTGCTGCTGGTCGGCGGCGTGTTCGTGATCGAAGCGGTGTCGGTCATTTTCCAAGTCGTGTCGTTTAAGTCGCGCGGGAAACGGATCTTCTTGATGGCCCCGATTCATCATCATTTTGAGATGAAGGGGTGGGAAGAACCGAAAGTCGTGGTCCGGCTTTGGATCATCGCTATCCTGTTGGCCTTATTGAGCCTCAGCACGTTGAAGTTGCGATAACGAGCGAGAGCGAGATGGTGAGCGAAGACGTCATGCAATTGAAGGGGACCAAAGTCACGGTGGTCGGATTGGCCCGCAGCGGCGTGGCCGCTGCGCGGCTCCTCCTGGCCGTCGGGGCCCACGTCACTGTGGCCGACCGAAAAGAGCGCAGTGAGCTGGGTGCGATTCTGGCGCAGTTGGATGCCGCTCGCGTGGACATTACGGTCGGTAGCGGGTATGAAGCGGCGCTGGAGTCGGCCGAACTCGTGGTCATCAGTCCCGGGGTGCCCTATCGCATGGAGGCGCTGGAACGCGTGCGGCGACGGGGCGTGAAAGTGATCAGCGAATTGGAATTGGCGTCGCGGTTTGTGTCAGTCCCGATGCTGGCCCTCACCGGGACGAACGGCAAGAGCACGACCGTGACACTGATCGGCAAGATGTTGCAGGACAGCGGAAAACGAGTCTTTGTCGGGGGCAATCTTGGCACGGCATTGAGCGAAGCGGCGATCCAAACGGTGCTGGCATCGCAGCAAGGATTACCCAG
The DNA here is from genome assembly GCA_030692565.1 of Nitrospira sp. Classification (NCBI taxonomy): domain Bacteria; kingdom Pseudomonadati; phylum Nitrospirota; class Nitrospiria; order Nitrospirales; family Nitrospiraceae; genus Nitrospira; species Nitrospira sp. Next base: position 128,227 of record JAUYAO010000059.1, on the reverse strand, counting down.
TCCGTTCGATGTGCTCGTGGTCGAAGTCTCCAGCTTTCAGTTGGAGACGGTTGAGCAATTTCACCCTTGGATTGCGGCGTTACTCAACATCACCGTGGATCACCAAGACCGCTATGCGTCGATCGACGAATATGTCGCCGCCAAGCAACGCATTTTCGAGTGCCAGAAACCGACCGATTATGCGCTCTTCAATCTGGACGATCTGCGAGTCGCGGCGCTCCGGCACAGCGTCAAAGCCCGGGTGCTGGGATTTACCAGACAATCGGCGCTGCCAGCAGATGTCACCGGCGGCACGTATCTGGAGGGCGATCGACTTGTCACGACAGTGACGGGTGCGCGGCAGGAGATCTGTCGACGGCAGGAGATCAAGATTATCGGCGATCACAACGTGGAGAACGCGATGGTGGCCGCCACCTATGCGCTGCTGAGCGGCGGCTCGCTTGAATCGGTCCGGCGAGTGTTGCAGGCCTTCCCGGGCCTGGAGCATGCCTTAGAAATTGTGCGGGACCGTCGCGGGGTCCGGTTCGTCAACGATTCCAAAGGGACGAACGTCGATGCCACGCTCAAAGCGATTGAAGGCATCGATCAACCCATTTGGCTGATTGCCGGAGGCCGCGACAAGGGCGGGGATTTTTCCCGACTCGCGCCGGCCATTCATCAACGGGTAAAGGGCCTGATCTTGATCGGAGAGGCGACGCCGTTGATCGCCCAGGCCATGGCCGGATTCCCTGCGATCAGCCGGGCGGCGTCATTGAAAGAGGCGGTGCAGGCGGCGGCCGACAGCGCCACCTCCGGCGGGGTCGTCCTGTTTTCGCCGGCCTGTGCCAGTTTCGACATGTTTGCGGATTATCAGGATCGGGGCCGGCAGTTTAAGGCCCTCGTGCAATCCTTGCCGGCCTAAGGGCGGCGAGTCAGAGGAGATTTGACGCTGAACGATGTCACAGAGAGCTGCAGGGACCCTGGCATTGCCGTGGCCCACCACGAGCCCCCGCGCCGCGAAGAAGCGGGTGCCGATGGACCACACGCTATTGATCGTCACGATGGTGCTGGCCTTGGTCGGCCTCGTGATGGTGTTCAGTGCGAGCGCGGTCGTCGCGGGGAACCGGTTCCACGACTCCGGCTACTTCCTCAAGCGGCAGCTGGCGTGGCTGACATTCGGATTTGTGCTGCTCCACGTCGCGTCGCGGGTCGACTATGTCTGGTGGAAGCGTCTGTCGGTGCCGCTGCTGGGTTTGATGGCGCTGTTGCTGGTGATGGTCTTGATCCCATCGCTCGGGGTCGCGGCGAAAGGAGCGAGGCGCTGGTTGCGTCTCGGACCCATTTCGATTCAGCCGGCCGAGATGGTCAAGCTCGTGGCGGTGATTTATCTGGCGGCCTATCTGACCAAGAAGGAAGACCGGATTACAAGCTTCTCCTCTGGCCTGCTGCCCGTGCTGTTCGTGATCGGCCTGTTGAGCGGACTGGTGCTGTTGGAGCCGGATCTTGGGACCGTGGTCGTGATCGGTCTCGTGACGATCGGACTGCTGTTTCTCGGCGGCGCGCAAGTGAAGCATCTGTTGGGGCTGGGACTGTGCGCGGTGCCGGTCGTTTTGGTGCTCGTCCTCGGCTCGAGTTACCGGCGGCAGCGGCTCCTGACGTTTCTGGCACCCTGGAAGGACGCGTCGAACGCCGGGTTTCAGATCACCCAGTCGTTTCTCGCCTTTGGCAGCGGCGGTCCCTTCGGAGTGGGGCTGGGCGAGGGGAAGCAGAAGCTGTTCTTTCTCCCCGAAGCGCATACGGACTTTGTGTTGGCCCTGGTCGGGGAAGAGTTGGGATTAGTGGGAACGGGCGCGATCATTCTGCTCTTTGCGTTGTTTGTCGTGCGAGGCTTTCAGATTGCCGCCAGAGCGCGGATGCCGTTCGGGCGCTATTTGGGCATCGGGATCACGCTGTTGATCGGTGGGCAGGCGCTGGTGAATGCGGCTGTGGCGACGGGGATGCTGCCGACCAAAGGATTGACCTTGCCCTTCGTGAGTTACGGCGGATCGTCCCTGGTCATCAGTCTGCTGGCGGTCGGGATCTTGTTGAATATCTCGAGGGATCGCCAAGCAGGGCCTCAGGAAAGTGCCGGGCGGGGCGGGCGCGGCAGGTCTGGTCACGGATGACGATCCTCATCGCCGCAGGAGGGACGGGCGGGCACTTGTATCCGGCGGTGGCGCTGGTCCGGGAGTTTCAGCGGCGCGATCCATCGACCACGATCATCTTTGTCGGCACGGCGAAAGGGATTGAAACCAAAGTGTTGGCGCATGAAGGGCTTCCACTCGAACTCATTACGGCGAAGCCGGTGATGGGAAAAGGATTGGGAGAAGCCTTGCGGGGATTGCTGTCCGTGCCGATCGGACTCTGGCAGTCGATGCGGCTGATTACCCGGTACCGGGCGGATCTCGTCATCGGCGTGGGCGGCTACACCAGCCCGACGATGTTAGTGGCGGCGGCGTTGAAGCGGGTTGCCCGGGTCATTCTGGAGCCGAATGCCTATCCGGGCATGGCCAATATTGCGGTCGGCCCTTGTGCCCAGCGTGTGTTCTTGGGGTTTGAATCCGCTGCCGAGAAATTTGCGAAAGACAAAGTTCGCGTGTTCGGTTCACCGATTCGGCAATCATTTCTGGATGCGATTACGACATCCACTTCGGTCACAGCAGGCCGGCAGCGGCTGTTGATTTTTGGCGGCAGTCAGGGGGCGAAGGCGATCAACAGCGCAGTCATCGATGGGCTGGCGACATTGGCGCAGACGCTTCCGCGGCTCTCCATCACGCACCAGACCGGAGAGGCTGACCATGCGAGGGTTGTTGAGGCCTACCGGCAGGCAGGCGTTGAGGCCGAGGTCGTCCCGTTTCTCTATGACATGCCGACCGTGTTGCGCGCGGCGGATCTGGTGGTGGCGCGTGCCGGGGCCATGACGATTGCAGAGGTGACGGCCTGCGGGAAGCCGGCGATTCTGATCCCGCTGCCGACGGCCATTTACGATCACCAGATGAAGAATGCGCGGGCGATGGAGGCGGCGGGGGGCGCGATGGTGCTGCCGCAGCCGGAGTTGACGGGGGCGCAGTTGGCCGGTTCCATCGCCGGGCTGCTGCAGCAACCGGATCGCCTACGCACGATGCAGGCGAAGAGTCGGGCTATGAGTCGAATCGATGCGGCCGAGAGGATCGTCCACGAATGCTATGCGCTCATGGGGGTGAATCATGACGTCCACCGGACTGTTGGAGCGACGGGAGTCTAATGCGGCAGCGACGCGAGAGCAGGCGCAGCGATCATCAACAGGATCACCAGGATTGAGGCGAACGGCCATGTTTCGAAAAACACAGCATATTCATCTAGTGGGAATCGGCGGGTCAGGGATGAGCGGGATCGCAGAGGTCTTGCTGACGATGGGATACAAAGTCAGCGGCTCCGATCTGCAAGCCTCGGAAACCACCAGGCGCCTGGAGGAACTCGGAGGCAAGATCGCGATCGGCCATCACGAAGCCAATATCGGAGAGGCGCAGGTGGTGGTGATTTCCTCCGCTGTGGCGGCGACCAATCCGGAAGTGCTGGCGGCCAAGGCCAAACAAGTGCCGGTGATTCCACGGGCTGAAATGCTGGCCGAGCTGATGCGGTTGAAATTCGGTGTCGCGATTGCCGGGGCGCATGGCAAGACGACGACGACATCGATGGTCGCGAATGTGCTGGCGTCCGGCGGATTGGATCCGACGATGGTGATCGGCGGCAAGGTGAATGCCCTCGGCAGCCACGCGCGGCTCGGTCGCGGCGAGTTGCTGGTGGCGGAAGCCGATGAGAGCGACGGTTCGTTTCTTCGATTGTCCCCGACGATCGTGGCGGTGACCAATCTGGATCGCGAGCACCTCGATCACTACGGGTCGATGGAAAAGATTTACGACAGCTTTCTGGAGTTCATTAACAAGATTCCCTTCTATGGATTGGCGGTGCTGTGCTCCGACGATGAGCGGCTGCACGCGCTCTTTCCCCGCATTGTGAAGCGCTATCACACCTATGGACTACAAGAACGTCCCGGGGTGGTGCCGGATTTCAAGGCGACGGATATCGTGCTGAAGCAATGGGGCGCCGAGTTTCGTGCGCATTTCCGCGGGAAAAACCTTGGGCCTTTCCGGCTGGCCGTCCCCGGCATGCATAACGTCTCCAACGCGCTGGTGGCGATTGCGATCGGGATCGAGCTGGAGGTGCCGGTCGACTTGATCCGCAAGGGGCTGGCGGCGTTTACCGGCGTGGAGCGGCGGTTTCATCTGCGTGGAGAAGCCAACGGCATCATGGTGGTGGACGACTATGGTCACCATCCCACCGAGGTCAAGGCTACACTGGCAGCGGCGAAACAGGGATGGGATCGGCGGCTGGTGGTGCTGTTCCAACCCCACCGGTACAGCCGGACGCGCGATCTGATCACGGAGTTCACGCATGCCTTCGATCAAGCCGATTTGCTGTTCATGACGGACATCTATGCGGCTGGGGAAGCGCCGATTCCGGGTGTGTCGGGCGCCGCGCTGGCTGACAGCATCAAGGCCGCCGGCCACCAGGGCGTCACCTTCGTCGAGAAGAAGGAAACGTTGCCCGATCAGGTGCTGCCGCATTTGCAGCCGGGCGATCTGGTCGTGACGTTAGGTGCCGGTGATATCTGGAAAGCCGGGACGGGATTGCTCGCACGATTGGCTCCCAATACGTAGGCCATGGCTCGGCAAGGACGGACAGATGCACAGACCGGTCGTCGGACAAGCAGTCAGCGTCGATTGGAAGCCGCGGTCGAGGGTATTCGGGGGGCGGTGTCGTTCAATGCCCCGCTCAAGGACTACACGTCGTTCCGTATCGGGGGGCCGGCTGATGTCCTGGTCGAACCGGTTGATGTCGATGATGTGGCCCGTCTGGTCCGTCAAACCAAGGCGCAGAAGCTTCCGTTGTTTGTAGTGGGCGGGACGAATCTTCTCATTCGAGACAAGGGGATCAGAGGCGTGGTCGTTCATCTCGGCAAGCTCCGAACGATTAGAGAAGAAGCGGGAGCGGTCCTGTATGCCGAAGGAGGCGTGGGGATGCCGACGCTGATCGGGTACGCCATCCGGCATTCGCTGGCGGGGCTGGAATGGGCCGCCGGTATCCCCGGCACGGTGGCCGGGTGTGTCGTCATGAATGCCGGAACCAGGTTGGGCGAAATGAAAGACTCGGTCAAGGCCGTACGGCTCGTGAATCGCAAGGGCGAGGTTATCGATATCCCGGCGTCGGAGATTCCCTTTGCCTATCGCCGGGCCGCGTTGCCGGTCGGCATTGTCGTGGGCGTGTGGGTGCAGTTGAAGGCGGGTGTACGGGCGGAAGTCGAAAAGGTCGTGAAAGACTATCTGCACTATCGGCGCGATACGCAGCCGCTGGCGCTGCCGAGTGCCGGCTGTGTGTTCAAGAATCCTCCCAAGGACTCGGCCGGGCGGGTTATCGACTTGGCCGGGCTCAAAGGCGCCCAGGTCGGCGATGCGCAGGTATCGGAAAAGCATGCGAACTTCATCGTGAATCAGGGGCAGGCCAGCGCCAAGGATGTACTGACGCTGATCCGGAAAGTCCGAGCGGCGGTGGCGCGGAGGACCGGGGTGAAGTTGGAGTTGGAACTCAAGGTCGTGGGACAGGCCTAGGACAGGAGCGTGATGGCAGACCGACGTGTGCTGACAGATAAGCGGATCGGAGTCTTGATGGGCGGACAATCGTCCGAGCGAGAAGTCTCGCTGCGTACCGGGCAGGCGGTTCACCAGTCGCTTCTCCGCCGGGGCTATCACGCCATTGCGATTGATGTGGGCCCGAATCTGTTTCGTGATGTGACGGAGAACAAGATCGAGCTGGCGTTCCTGTCTCTGCATGGCCCGGGCGGCGAGGATGGAACGATCCAGGGATTTCTAGAGACGCTCGGAATTCCCTACACGGGGTCCGGCGTGCAGGCGAGCGCGATGGGTATGCACAAAGTCGCCACGAAAACGCTGGCGGTGTCGGCAAAAGTGCCGGTTCCGGCCGGGACGCAGATACGGCGCGGTGAACAGCCGTCGCTGGCCATGGTGCTGAAGGCGACAAAGCTGAAATTGCCGGTGGTGGTGAAGCCGGCCTCGCAGGGATCCACGATCGGCGTGTCGATTGTCCGGAAGCCCGCGCAGTGGAAAGAGGCGCTCGCCCTGGCCCATCGCTACGATCCGGATGCGATGGTCGAGGCCTACATTCCTGGACATGAAACGACGGTCTCGATCTTGGGCGGGGCGTCCGGTGTGCTGACGGTCCTGCCGGTGGTGGAAATTGTGGCGCCCGAAGGGTTCTACGATTTTTCAGCGAAGTATCAAAAGGGTAAGACGCAATACCTCTGCCCCGCTCCCCTTCCCGCGAAGATCACCAAGCAGATTACTGAGTTGGCGCGGCGAACATACGAGGCGTTGGGTTGCGAAGGGGCGGCCCGAGTGGATTTTAGAATCACCCCTCGCGGGAAGCCCTACATGTTGGAGATCAACACGGTGCCGGGCATGACGGAGACCAGCCTGTTGCCGATGGCGGCGGGCCAAGCCGGCATCGATTACGACAGTTTGGTCGAACGCATATTGCAATCGGCGTTGGACCGGGCCGACCGAATGGCGCGCGCCGAAAAAGGATTGTCAGCATGAAGCGTTGGACGATCGCTCGACGCGCCGCGCAACGTCAGGCCGGACCGCGGCTGAATCAGTGGAAAGGCACTCGTTCGAGCCAGGTGGAGGCCAAAGATCGCGTGGCGCGGCGCGCGCAGGTGGCGGCGAAAGGCCGGCAGCTCATTCGATGGAGCGCGATCGGTATCGGAGTGGTTCTTGCGGGGTGGGGATTGGTCGTCGGGGTCCAGCGCTCCGGCCCGGTGCTTCAGCGCCTTCTGGAAATCAAGGCGGTCACCGTTGAAGGAGTGCATCAGATCGGGAAGCAGGAGTTGGTGGATCGGTTGGCGCTCAAGCCCGGAACCCCGCTCCACCACATCGTGACGACGGCCATGAAGGAGCGGGTGGAGTCTCATCCATGGGTGAAGGAAGCGGTGGTGACCCGGGTGCCATTTCACGAACTGCGCATTTCTGTGGTGGAGCGCAAACCGGCGGCCATCGTGCACGCCGGTTCAGAGAATTTCTTGAGCGACGAAGATGGGCATGTGTTGGCGCGATTGGGACAGGACGACAACGCGATGTTTCCGATGGTGACAGGTCTGGATTCACGGGAACTGTTGCGCGGCGATGCGGATGTGCGCCACGCGGTGAAGTCCGGAGTCGAACTGGCCAGATTGGTCGGACAGAGTATCGACGGGCGTTTGCAGGTGAACGCAGCGAATCCTGCCAACCTGGTGGCCTCCGTTCGGGGGGTCCAATTTCAATTCGGTGACGAGGCGGTGAGCGATCAATGGGAGCGATTTCAACGGATCAAGCCTTCGCTGAAGACAGTGATGTTTGACGGCCACGGGCGGGGCGGGAATGAAATCGATCTACGATACGAGAATCGTGTGATTGTGCGAGAGAGGGGGTGATCGCGGTGCCAAAACGAGATCAAATCCTTGTCGGCTTGGATATCGGAACCACCAAGATCTGCGCGATCGTCGCGGAGATTACGGATGGCGGAATGTTGAACATCATCGGTGTCGGGGCCAGTCCCTCCCGCGGGTTACGCAAAGGGGTGGTGGTCGATATCGAGAGTACGGTGGAGTCGATCAAGAAGGCGGTCGAAGAAGCCGAACTCATGGCGGCGGTCCAGATCAACTCGGTCTACACCGGCATCGCCGGCAGCCATATCTCGGCGGAGAACTGCAAAGGCGTCGTGGCGCTGAAGAAGGCCGAAGTGACGCGTGAGGATATTCATCGAGCGATCGAAAGCGCCCGGACGTTGGCGGTGATTCCGCACGAACGGCGCATTCTGCATGTCTTGCCGCGCGAGTACATGGTCGACGGACAGGAAGGCGTCCGCGAGCCGCTCGGGCTCTCCGGAAACCGGCTCGAGGTCAATGTGCACGTGATTACCGGTGCGGTGACCTCCGCGCAAAACATCATCAAGAGTGTCAATCGCGCCGGGCTTGATGTGGTGGACATCATTCTGCAGCCGTTGGCTTCCAGCGAAGCGGTATTGAGTCAGGAAGAGCGCGATCTGGGTGTGGCCATGGTGGATCTCGGTGGCGGGACCACCGATCTGGCCATTTTCCTCGACGGCAGTATCCGGCATTCGGCGGTGCTCCCGATCGGCGGACAGAATTTGACGAAGGATCTGGCGATCGGCCTGCTGACGTCTCAAACCGAGGCCGAGAAAATCAAGATGCAGTATGGCATTGCCCGGACGGACCTGGTGACTGGGCACGAGACGGTCGAAGTGCCGTCGGTAGGCGATCGTCCGGCCCGGACCTTCTCCCGTCGGGATATTGCCGAGATACTCGAACCGCGCGTGGAAGAAATGTTCGAGCTGGTTCGGCGCGAGATCGCACGGGCCGGCTACGAAGGCATCCTGGGTGCCGGGGTCGTTTTGACCGGCGGCACATCGTTGCTCGAAGGGATGCCGGATGCGGCGGAAAAGGTGTTGAATTTACCGGCGCGTCGTGGGACGCCGTCGGGCGTCGGTGGACTCAGAGACATTGTGAGCAACCCCGGTCATGCGACCGGCGTCGGACTCTTGTTGCATGCGAGAAAGCACGCGGATGAATTGGAGACGGCGGGGCTCCGGAACGGAGGACCCTGGGCGAAGATGTTTGGATGGACGAAACGGGTGTTGGAGGTGTTCTAACTTTCGCGCGCGGCATGGTGCCGCTCGGCGATCACAGGTGAGGAGGTGCCGCAATGTTCTCATTTCAGGAAGATGCACTGTTACCGGTCAGGATCAAGGTCGTCGGAGTCGGCGGGGCTGGTTGCAACGCGGTGAATACGATGATCGGGTCGGGGCTCGCCCGGGTCGATTTCATCGCCGCGAATACCGATCTGCAAGCGCTCGACCGGTCGCTGGCACCGTACAAGATTCAATTGGGTCCTGAACGGACTCGCGGGCTCGGGGCCGGTGCCCGCCCGGAAATCGGCAAGGATGCGGCACTCGAGAGCAAAGATCATATCCGGGAATGTCTCGAAGGTGCAGATATGGTGTTTGTTACCGCTGGGATGGGCGGCGGGACCGGCACCGGCGCGGCCCCAATCGTGGCCAGCATTGCACGGGAGCAAGGCATTCTCACCGTGGGCGTGGTGACCAAGCCCTTTCAATATGAAGGACAGCGTCGCCACAAACATGCGGAAGAAGGTATTCGGGATCTTCGCCGCCATGTGGACACGCTCCTCGTGATTCCGAATCAGCGCCTGCTGGGGATTGTCGACAAGTCGACGCCTTTGCTCGAAGCCTTCAAAGTCGCCGACGATGTGTTGCGCCAGGCGATTCAAGGCATCGCCGATGTGATCACGACCACCGGTCACGTGAACGTCGACTTTGCCGATGTGCGAACGATCATGTCGCATACGGGCCGCGCCGTCATGGGCATGGGGATCGCGCGGGGAACCAATCGCGCGATCGAAGCCGCGCAACGGGCGATCTGCAGCCCGCTGCTCGAAGAAGGCAGTGTGCAGGGGGCGCGTGGCGTCCTCCTGAACATCACGGGTGGTCCGAATATGACGCTGCATGAAATTGAAGAGGCGGCTTCCATCATTCAGCAAACGGCCGATTCAGATGCCAATATCATTGTCGGCCAAGTGATCAATCCCGACATGGGCGATGATCTGGTGGTGACGGTGATCGCTACGGGCTTTGAATGTGAAGAGGAGATGGCCTCGATGACGGCGAGCGTCGAGCAGACGTCGGCCCGTGCCGCGAAGCCGGTGCAGCCGGTCTTGGCCGGTGTGGGCGTGAGCGCCGCAATGGGGATGACCGAACGGCCGATGAAAGATCTGGATCGCCCTACCTTCCTTCGCCAACGGAACGATGCCCGTGAGGCCATCGATCGGGCGTTGGTGGCGGAAGATGAATGGGATGTCCCCACGTTTCTCCGGAAGCAGGTGAACTAAGTACGAGAGTCGCTCTCGGCCGCGAGGGGATGAGACGCATGGGACGAGCATCGGTGATTACGGTGCCGGCATTTGCTTCTGCGAGAAGCGGTGTCCGGCACTTCTTTGGCACAAGGGCGCATGCCGAAAATCTGCGTTTGGGGACCGGTGCCCCGATACGTGCGCCCGGTGTTCCGGCGCCTTGGATTTTGTCGGTGAAGCAGGTGCATGGGACGGACGCGCTCGTCGTCGATCGGCCGTTGACCGATGCCGACCGGTTTGACGGCGGGTGGGATGCCCTGGTGACGGATCAGCCCGGGACGATGGTGGCGGTGCGCACCGCTGACTGCGTCCCCGTGCTGGTGCACGATGCGCGTCGGCGGGTGGTGGCCGCGATCCATGCCGGATGGCGCGGGGCCGTCGCGGGGATTGTGCCCAAGACCCTGATGCTTATGCAGACGCGATTCGGGGCAGAGCTCGGCCAGCTGCATGTCAGTATCGGCCCCTCTGCCGGTGTCTGCTGCTATGAGGTGGACGAACCGGTGCTGAACGAGGTTCGGGAGCGATTTGTTTGGTGGGAAACGGTTTTGCGTGATCATCGCGAGGGCAAAGCGCGCCTCGACTTAAAGGCGTTGATCAGGCGGCAAGTGCAGGATTGCGGGATTGGCGGCGGACAGGTCACGAGCGTGAACGTGTGTACGATTTGTCATGAAGATCTCTTTTTCTCGTACCGTCGCGAAGGCAAGGTAATCGGGACCATGGTGAGCGCGATTGGCTTGTCGGCCACGCAGTAAGAGGTGCGTGCGAGAACCCCTGCCAATTCCCGAGCGCTTCCGTTAGAATGTCGGAAGCAGCATCGATTTTTCGAGTCCAGGACTTTTGCCGGCGTAGCAATGTATGGAGCGGGTTGCCGATGATTCCCTTGCCCGACGCGTGCAGCAGATTCTGGACCGTATACGGAGCGCTGCGGAACGGGCTGGCAGATCACCGGACACCGTCCGGCTGGTGGCGGCGACCAAGACGGTTCCGGCGGAGCGGATCAGAGAGGGACTTGGTGCCGGGCTCACCCTCTTGGGGGAGAATCGGATGCAGGAGGCGCTTGCAAAGGTTGCGCTCCTCCGGGACCTGTCACCCTGCTGGCATTTTATCGGCCAGTTGCAGCGGCGGAAGGTGCGCGACGCGATCGGCATCTTTGAGCTGATTCATTCGGTCGATTCCGTGGAATTGGCCCAAGAGATCAACCGGCGAGCCGGCGCCGCCGGCGTGAAGCAGGCGGTGCTTTTGGAAGTGAACATAGCCGGCGAAGCGAGCAAGGCCGGCTTTTTGCCGCCGGTGCTGATGCAGGACTTGAGTCTTCTCGGCGACTTGCCGCATCTCGGGATTCAAGGGCTGATGACGATACCGCCTCCGACGGAACAGCCGGAAGCGGCGCGGCCCTATTTTCGAGATCTTCGCGAGCTCGGGGCGCGCATCGCCGCAAAGAATATTTCGTCTATGACGATGCAGGATTTTTCCATGGGCATGTCGCATGACTTTGAGATCGCTATCGAAGAGGGTGCGACGATGGTGCGCGTAGGCACGGCGATTTTTGGAGCGCGCCATGTCTAAGACGCGCATTCATGAAAAGATTGCCTTTATCGGCGGCGGCCAGATGGCCGAAGCGCTGATTGCCGGGCTCGTCGCGACCCATTGCTGCGAGCCGGATCAGATCTGGGCCACCGATCCTGTCGCGGAGCGCTGTGATACGCTGAAGCGCCTGCATGGTGTTCGTGTGGGTCGTTCGAATCGTGAGGCGGCGGCCTGGGCGGGAATTATTGTGCTGGCCGTCAAGCCGCAGATTCTCGACGGGGTCATGAGCGACATTGCCGAGGAGGTGAAGCGGGCGCTCACGATCTCAGTGGCCGCCGGGATTCCGATCCAGGCGATCACGAAAGCCGGCGGGACAGGAACCAGAGTGGTGCGAGCCATGCCGAACACTCCTGCCATGGTGCAGGAAGGGATGACGGCTCTGGCCCTCGGACCTGGCGTCTCTGAATCGGACGCCGGAACGGCGCGCGCAATATTTGAATCGGTCGGGAAAGTTGTGACGGTTGAAGAGCGGTTGATGGATGCAGTCACGGGACTCAGCGGCAGCGGCCCGGCCTACGTCTTTCTGGCCATCGAAGCGATGGCGGATGGGGGCGTGAAGATGGGATTGCCCCGTGCGACGGCGGAGATGCTGGCTGCGCAAACCGTTCTAGGTGCGGCAAAGATGGTGATTGAGACCGGGGAGCATCCCGCTCGACTCAAGGACAAGGTGGCGTCTCCGGGCGGAACGACGATTGCCGGTCTGCATCGTCTGGAAGTCGGCGGGATGCGCGCGACGCTTATCGATGCCATCGAGGCGGCGACGAAACGATCTCAGGAGCTCGGACGCTGATGTTTGTGTTTCGGAATGTGCTGTTGGGGACCGCCACGGTGCTGGATTATGTGCTGTGGCTGTATATGTGGATCATCATCGCTCGGGCCTTGATCTCCTGGGTCAACCCCGATCCGTGGAATCCGATTGTCCAATTTCTTGATCGTGCAACTGAACCGGTGCTCGCGCCCATTCGCCGCTGGATGGGATGGCGCATGGGCATTGACCTCTCGCCAATTATCGCCATTCTGATTTTGACGTTTCTGCAGTTCGCTGTGGTGCAGTCATTAAAAGATCTGGCGTTGCGGATGAACTGACTCAACGAACGGGGGCATTTATGAAGATCACACCACTCGACATTCAACAGATGGTGTTCCGTACGAAGCTCCGTGGCTATGATCGTGAGGAGGTCAACCGGTTTCTCGAGGAGCTGGCCCAAACCGTGGAATCGTTGAATCGCGACAATGCGATACTGCGGGAGCGGTTGGCCATGACGGAACAGCAAGTGTCCGAATTGAAACGAACCGAGACGACACTGTCGAACACCCTTGTGGCGGCGCAATCGCTGGCCGATGACGTCAAGCGCAGCGCCAACCGCGATGCGGAGTTGATCGTCAAGGAAGCGGAGCTGAAGGCCGGCGAAGTCATTCGTCAGGCGCGGGTGGAGCTGGGCGAGACGCAACGGGATCTGTCCCAATTGCAGAAACAGCGGCTGCTTATGGTCGAGCGGATGCGGGCCACACTCCATACGTTTGAGCGCATGTTGGATGTCGAGTCGGCCGAGGCCTATCAGGATAGTGGTGTCGTTCCTGAAGAGAAGATGGAAGGGGAGTCAAGTCCGACTCGTTCCTGATCTCTTCGGCTGCGTGGTGGCGTTGACTCGTTTCTGCTTCCGGTCGCCTGGTCAGGTACGGTGATGCCGTAATCACCGCGGGTTCATCATCTTCGTGAGTCAATCGCCCACCATGCCGAATGTTCCTCTCATTCAGGCGGCACTTGAGCAGGCCGTCACGGACGGAGTGTTTCCCGGGGCCGTGCTGGCTGTGCGCTATGGCGGCGGCCAGGCCGATATGTTTACCGCTGGGCTCGTGTCGACTCTTGACGCCGCTCGAGCCGTTCAGCCGGCGACGGTCTATGATCTGGCCTCGCTCACGAAGCCGTTGTCTACGGTAACGGGTTTGGTGATGCTCATCCAAGCCGGACGATGTGAGCTGCATGATCGGGTTGAATCGATACTCCCGGAGCTGGCTGGCAGTCCAATCGGCACGGCGTCGCTCTGGCATCTGTTGACGCATAGTTCGGGGCTTCCTGGTTGGCGAGGGTATTATGAGCGACTGAGTCCGACGGCCTCCATCCCCGCGACAGAAGAACGGCGCGGTCGCTCGCGTCTCGGGCTCATGAAGCTGATCCGGGACGAAGCCCTGATCTATCAGCGAGGGGCGCGAAGCCTCTACAGTGATCTGGGATTTATGCTTCTGGGAATGGTCGTGGAGCGGTGCAGCGGCGCTCCGCCCCAGGAATTCTTTCGTGACCGGATCGCTTCTCTGGCAGAAACATCGCAGATGGGATTTGTGCCGGCGGAATGGGCAGATGACTTTCTTCAATGCGCCCGTCGACGTGGGGGTGAGGTTGCGCCCACTGAACACGATGTCTGGAGGGGGCGACTATTATGCGGCGAAGTTCACGATGAAAATGCGGCGTCTCTTGGCGGTGTTGCCGGGCATGCGGGTCTCTTCGGAACGGCAGCGGCGGTGTTGGCCGTGGCAGGGGCCTGGCTGCAGGCCTATCATCGACGGTCGTCCGTTCTTGATGCGCTGCTTGTCAAAGAGTTTACCGGTCGACAGACGGCCGTGCCCGGGACGAGCTGGGCGTTGGGGTGGGATACTCCGTCGTTTCCGTCGTCGGCGGGGAGACTTCTATCCGAGGTTTCTTTTGGCCACTTAGGATATACGGGGACGTCGGTGTGGATTGATCCGCGTCATGAGCTGGAGATCGTCTTGTTGTCCAATCGGGTGCACCCGACCAGGAAGAATGAGCGGATTAAAGCGTTTCGACCGCTGATCCACGAGCTGGTCTATCGGGAATATATAGGGTGTGATTAGGCGGGGTCGGGATAGTCGATCCACGTTTCTTTTTCAGCAAGGTAGCGGGTGCCTCTGAAGTTGGCTCTCGTGCGCAAGCGTACAAACCCCATTCCCTGAAGCTTCTCAACCACCTCGCGCACGGCGACTCCGATCGTTGAGTGTGACCCGCCTTGGACGATGAGGGCTTCGTACATGATTTTCCCTGAATACCCGGCGCCGGTTCGACTCACCAGAAGGGCGCGACTAAAATAGCGATCGCTTGGATCCACGCCTTCCAGCTGATGTTTCTCAACCAGTCCTTCTTTCTTCATCATCAAGGGCAACGCGCTCATCAATTCCTCCACAGATTCCGTATTGAGACAGCGAGGGCAGATTATAGGCGGCTGGCTGCGCCACTGCAACCGCGTTGACAACCCCAAAATCCCCTCACTAAGATGGCGACCGGTAGTCCATCAGACGGAGGTTCTGCGCGGCCGCATGAACATACCTAATAGTCTGACGATCTTGCGGATCCTCCTGATCCCCGTGTTCGTGGGGTTCATGACCTATCGGCAGTATGGGTATGCGCTGGCGGCCTTACTCTGCGCCGGTCTCACCGACGCATTGGATGGACTGGTCGCGCGCTTGACCAATCAGCAGACCAAGTTGGGGGAAATTCTCGATCCATTAGCTGACAAGCTCCTGCTTACGTCGGCCTTTCTCACGCTCTCCATCCTGCACCTCGTGCCATCATGGGTTGTGATCCTGGTGGTGAGCAGGGATCTCATCTTGATGTTGGGGACAGTCGTCGCCCATGTGACGAATATTGCCATCGACATCACGCCGACGATCTTGGGCAAAGGTACGACCTTGTGCCAGCTGACCTATGTCGTGCTGGTGATTGCCATGATCTGGCGGGGAATGAAGATCGGTGCGTTGTTCCCGTTATTACTGGTCATGGTGGCGTTTACCTTAGGCTCCGGGCTGCACTACTTGTATCGAGGGTATCGACGAACCCACTTGAACGGTTCTGTCGGCTGACGCACTGATGAGGGCCATCCAACTCGCTCCCATCGCTCTCAGGCCGCATAGATAATGCATTTGTTTTGACAGGTTTTTGCCCCCCCAGTAGACTCACCACGTAGATACACGTTTGTTCCCTAACCGGCTCAGGGAGCCACAACAGGATTACACGCCTATGGCTACGTTTGCATACGTTGGACGAAGCAAGTCTGGTGCGGTCAAGAAGGGCGAGCTTGTGGCCAAGAGCCGCGATGAGGCTGTCGACCAGCTCCGGAAGCAAAGCGTGGTGGTGACCAGCCTTGAGGAGAAGGGGTCGAAAGAAGGGTTCAAGCTGAGCTTCGGCAACGGAATGACGGAAAAGGATCTCGTCGTTTTCACCCGGCAGTTTGGAACGATGATCAACGCGGGTCTGCCCTTGATCCAATGCTTGGAGATCCTCTCGACACAGTCGGAAAATGCGGCGCTTCGAAAAGCCGTTGGTGAAATCAAGGGGTCAGTTGAAGGCGGCTCGACCTTTTCCGATGCGTTGCGTCGGCATCCGAAAATCTTCGACGATCTCTACTGCAACATGGTGAACGCCGGTGAAGTCGGTGGATTGCTGGATACCATTCTCGCGCGTCTCTCCAAGCACATCGAAAAGGCGATGAAGCTGAAATCCCAGATTAAGAGCGCCATGGTCTATCCGGCAGCTATTTGCGGTATTGCTGCGATTGTCATCACGGTATTGATGATCTGGGTCATTCCCGTCTTTGAAAAGATGTTCAAGGAAATGTCTGGCGGGAAGATGGCCTTGCCAGGGCCTACTCAGCTCGTCATCGACATGAGTAACTTTGCGCAAGGGAATTGGTACATTATTCTTGGTGCGATCGTCGGCGGCGTGATCGCGTTCAAGAAGTACTACGCGACTCCTCAGGGCAGGTTAATGGTCGATAAGATTGTTCTGAGGTTGCCGGTGTTCGGCGACTTGATTCGAAAGGCGTCGGTTGCCAAGTTTACGCGGACACTGGGCACGCTGATTACGAGCGGAGTACCCCTGCTAGAGGCCTTGTCGATTTGTGCCAAGACGGCCGGGAATAAAGTCATCGAAAACGTGCTGATGGATGCACGCGTCAGCATCAGCGGAGGGAAGACGATTTCTGAGCCGCTGGCCAAGAGCGAGGCGTTTCCCAAGATGGTGACCCACATGATTGCCGTCGGCGAATCCACCGGTGCGCTCGACAATATGCTCGGGAAAATCGCCGATTTTTATGAGGACGAAGTCGATGCGGCGGTGACGAATCTGACGGCGTTACTCGAGCCGATGATGATGGTGTTTCTCGGCGTCACGGTCGGCTTCATCGTCATCGCGATGTACCTGCCGATCTTCACGATGGCGTCGGCGATTGGGTAAAGGTGCTTTCGAACGGACCGTGTGACCTAGGTGATTCAGCAGACGTCGGCGAATAGCGTGCCGACGTCTGCCGATCTGACCATGTTGGCATACCGGTTTTTCGTCAGTGCTGAATTCCATGCGGAACGGTTTCCCATCCCCTTTCTTAAGGCTTCTCTGAGCGGTTTTCTCTCCTAGGTTCCGGAGTCTCTGTGGCCGAAATCAAAGCAAGAATCCAATGGCTAATCGGCCTGAGAGTCCTCGTTGTGACTCTCCTGCTCGGGCTTTCTCTCACGTTCCAAGTCACGAGAGGGGAACAGGTCGAGACGTTCTATAGCCTGATCGTGTTCACCTACGCGATCACCATTGGGTATGCCCTCGCTCTTCGTTTTGTGACCACCACTGAGGGGTTGGTCCAACTAGCCTGGGTGCAGATCGGCATCGACTTCCTACTCGAAACAGTCTTGATCGCAAGAACCGGCGGGATCGAGAGCCCGTTTTTGGTGCTGTATGTGATCTCGGTTACGTTGGCGAGCCTGGTGCCTCGCCGGAAGGTCGGCCTCCTGACCGCCAGCCTGTGCGTCATCCTCTTCGGCCTCCTGACTAATCTTCAATTATATGGGCTCACTGAAGCCTGGGGTTGGTTGCCCAGGACACGTCTGAGTGCGCCGGAAACGCTTCAGACGTTTGGGGTTCACAGTCTGGCGTTCTTGGTGGTGGGCTTCTTGAGTGGCCTTCTGACAGAACAGCTTCAACGTGCGGATCATTCGCTCAAGGAAAAAGAGCAGGGACTCAGCCGTCTTCAGGCTTTTCATGAAAACATCATTCACAGCATCAGTAGCGGCGTATTTACTGCTGATGAGGAGGGGCGAATCACCTCCTTTAACCCTGCCGCACAGGAAGCCACCGGACATAATCTCGCGCAAGTTCAAGGGCGCCCCTGGCGAGACGTGTTTAACTGGCATCCGGATCGATCTCTGGATGTGCCGGACGAAGGGGCTGCACATATGCGGTTCGAAGTGGAGTGTACGCGCGCGGACGGGAGTCGCTTAATGCTGGGGATGACGCTGTCGCCACTCCAGGAACGTGGAAAGACGACAGGGATGGTCGGCGTCTTCAAAGACTTGACGCAGATTCGGGATCTTGAAGAGGAAATGCGCCGGAAAGATTGGCTTGCCAGTCTGGGCGAAATGTCGGCCGGGATGGCCCACGAGATCCGCAACCCGCTCGGCGCGTTGGCTGGGGCGATGCAAATGTTGCGGAAGGATCTTCATGCGGATGAGACGAGCCAGCGGCTGATGGACATCGCGATTCGGGAGGCGACGCGACTCGATACAATCATCACGGAGTTTCTCCAGTATGCACGGCCTCCGGCTTTGAATCTGGCCGAGCATGATTTGAACAAACTCCTTGCCGAGACCCTTGATCTGGTACAACATGAAGCTCGGACGAGAGCGAATATTCGGATTGAAGCCAAGCCGTCTCGTGAGGCGTTGGCCGGGCAGGTGGATCAGGATCAGTTGAAGCAGGTGTTCTGGAATCTTGCCACGAATGCGTTTGATGCCATGCCGAAGGGCGGACAATTGACGATCGCGACCAGCTGCAGAGCCATCGATGTTGGCGGGCGTAAAGGAGAGGTCATCGAGATTTCTTTCCAAGATACCGGCGAAGGGATCTCGAAGAAGAATCTCGACAACATCTTTCTTCCGTTCTTTACGACCAAAAAACAGGGGTCAGGATTGGGTCTTGCGGCGGTTCATCGGATTGTCGATTTGCATGGGGGGTGGATCAAAGTTGAGAGCAAAGAGCATGAGGGGTCTCGATTTGTGGTGTGCTTGCCCCGCTCGGCCGATGTCGGCGTGAGGCTCTGGCATGAAGGTAGGGAGCCATGGAAAAGATCTTAGTCGTTGACGATGAGCAGAGTTTGCGGGAAGTGTTGAGCATCATGCTCAAGCGGGCGGGGTATGCCGTCACGGCGGTGTCGGATGGTGAAGAGGCGATTGAACAGTTGCAGAAAGAAATTTTCGATCTCGTGATTACCGACCTGCGGATGCCCAAAGTGGATGGAATGGAAGTGCTCCGGGCCGTCAAGTCCGCCTCGCCAGAAACTGTGGTCCTGATCATTACGGCCTTTGCCACGGCGGACTCGGCCGTTGAGGCGATGAAGCAGGGCGCGTACGACTATCTTACGAAGCCGTTCCAGGTTGATGAAGTGCAATTGATCATCCGGAATGCACTCGAGAAACGGCGGTTGACGACAGAGAACATCTTGTTGAAGCGCGAGATGGCGAGTCAGTCGTCCTTTGCCCAGTTGGTGGGACAGAGTGAGGCGATGCAGAAGGTGTTCGATGTGGTGAAGAAAGTCGCCGACTCAAAGAGCAATGTGTTGATTTGCGGAGAGAGCGGGACCGGCAAAGAACTCGTCGCTCGGGCGATCCACTACAATAGTGCGCGGAGCCCCTTGCCGTTTGTGGCCGTGAATTGCAGTGCGGTGCCCGAAACGCTCTTGGAGAGCGAGTTATTCGGGCATATGAAGGGCTCGTTCACGGGTGCCATTTCCAACAAAGCCGGGCTGTTCGAAGTCGCGAACGGAGGCACGATTTTCTTGGATGAGATCGGGGACACGACGCCGACGATCCAGGTGAAGTTATTGCGGGTGATTCAGGAACGCGAATTTCGTCGAGTCGGCGGGACGCAGGATATTAAGGTCGATGTGCGCATCGTGGCTGCGACGAATAAAGATCTTGAGAAGGCCGTGGCGGATGGCTCCTTCCGTGAAGATCTGTACTACCGTTTGGATGTCATTCCGATCCGTCTCCCACCGCTTCGACTGCGTTCCGGTGATATTCCGCTGCTCGTCACGCATTTTCTCACGCGGTTTTCCAAGGAAAGCGGGAAACCGATGCCGACGATCAGCCCTGAGGCAATGCAAGTACTGTTAGGGCATGAGTGGCGTGGCAATGTGCGAGAGCTGGAAAACTTGATTGAGCGAGTGGTCGCATTCTCAACCGGGGGCCCAGTGACGGACGCTGACATGCGTGGATGGCTTCACCGGACAGTATCGCCCCAACAACAGGGCGGGGTCCCGACCGAACTGCCGGAAGATGGGTTAGACCTTGAGGGAATGATCAATGGCCTTGAGAAGGACCTCCTGCTGAAGGCGTTGGAGCGGACCCAGTGGGTGAAAAAGAAAGCGGCCAGATTGCTCCGGCTCAACACCCGATCATTCCGCTACCGGCTCGAGAAGTATGCTATAAAGGGAGGCCGTGACTAGACCGCACGAAGATTCGCCCAATCCCCCTCGATCCGCCGTTACCGTATTCGCTCCAGCCAAGGTTAATCTGATCCTGCGGGTGCTCGATCGCCGTCCGGACGGGTTTCACAATGTGTGGAGCCTCATGCAGACGGTTGGACTTGAAGACGTCGTCACCATTCGCCTGGCTCCGCAGCACACGGAGATTCGGTTAGAGTGCGACAGTCATTCGCTTAGCGTCGATCAGACCAACCTTGTCTATCGTGCCGCGGCAGCGGTGCTCGTGCAATTGCAGCGAAAGATCGGTCTCGACATCCAGATGGCAAAGCGCATTCCAATGGGCGCTGGCCTTGGTGGCGGGAGCAGCGATGCGGCGGCAACCATTCTTGGAATCGATCGACTTCTGAACGTCGGCTGGTCAGCAGCCCGGATGGCGGAAATCGGTCAAGAGCTTGGAAGCGATGTCCCGTTCTTCTTTCATGCGCCGACTGCAGTCGTTGTTGGTCGAGGCGAGCAGGTCAGGGCGATTCACCTGGCCGATGCCCGTTGGGCCGTGCTCGTAAATCCCGGCTTCCCCGTGGAAACGAAATGGGCCTATCAGCAACTGTCTGCAACGCGGCAAGGGGTGGCCCCGCTTTCCGATCGATGCACCCAGCTTGCGTCACAGAGCCGGACTGCATGGGAGGATGTGATCAGCCTGGCTTCAAACGATTTCGAAGGCCCGGTGTTCGCGACGCATCCTGTTCTTCATCAGATCAAGCGGGACTTGTTGAGCCGGGGCGCTCAGCTGGCCTTGTTGTCCGGCAGCGGTGCGACGGTGTTCGGGATATTCCAGGACGAGGCCGGCGCTCGCCGGGCGGCTGCGTACTTTCACGGGCGGCGGGAATTGAAGACATTTGTGGCGCAGACCAGTTCTGGAAAACTGCGAGTCGAGTGAGCGCCTTCCGATTTGCCGGCAATCGGTTGACAAATCCGAGGCCTTTCCGATACAGTCCGCCACTTGGTTGGCTTCTTCCGCAGCGAGCCGTGAGCAAGGTAGCAGAGCCTCTGCACTCTGCCGACGTCCGCCGGTAAGTCAATTCACCCAAGAATTTTCAAGAATTCAGTTACTTAATAGTAAGAGATTGGATCGTTTGAGAAGTCGGTGATGAACAGAGAACTGAAAATATTCTCTGGGAACGCTAATCCTGCGCTTGCCCATGAGATTTGCACCTACCTCGGGCAAAAGCTCGGGGCGGCCACCGTCTCTTCCTTTAGTGACGGCGAGATCCGGGTCAAAGTCGATGAAAATGTGCGCGGCGCTGACATCTTTGTCGTGCAGTCGACTTGTCAGCCTGTGAACGATTCACTTCTGGAGCTGTTGATCATCATCGACGCGCTGAAACGTTCGTCGGCGAACCGGATCACAGCGGTTATTCCCTACTTTGGTTATGGGCGGCAGGATCGGAAGGATCAACCGCGCGTGCCGATTTCGGCGAAGCTGGTGGCCGATTTGATCAGTACCGCGGGTGCCGATCGTGTCTTGACGATGGACCTCCATGCGGGGCAGATTCAGGGGTTTTTCAACGTGCCGGTCGATCACTTGTATGCATTGCCGGTGCTCTTGGATTACATCACCAAGAAGAAGATCAATGACTTAGTTGTGGTGTCGCCGGACGCCGGCGGGGTCGAGCGTGCGCGGGCTTTTGCCAAGCGGCTGCAGGCCAATCTCGCCATTATCGATAAACGCCGTGAAGGCCCGAATCAAGCGCAGATCATGAATATCATCGGCGATGTGCAGGGAAAGAGCGTGATGCTCCTGGACGATATGATCGACACGGCCGGAACCATTGTACAGGGCGCCCAGGCGTGCGCCGACAAAGGGGCGCGGGAAGTGTGGGCCGCCTGTACGCACGCGGTCTTGTCAGGGCCGGCGTTGGAGCGGATCACGAAGTCCTGTCTGTCGCAGGTGGTAGTGACCAATACCATTCCCTTGCGCGGGAAAGAGCAAGCTTGTCCCAAGTTGCATCAACTTTCGGTCGCGCCGTTATTGGGCGAGGCCATTCGGCGTATTCACGAAGACGAATCAGTCAGCTCATTATTTGCCTGAGTCCTTGAATCGCGGGGACCAGATCGACGTAGGAGAGACGGAGGAGCATCATGAAATTTGATTTAGCAGTGACCGTACGGGAGCAATCGGGGAAGGGTATCGCGCGCCAGCTACGACGGAGCGGCAAGATCCCCGCGGTGCTCTATGGGCAGGGAGAATGTGTGCTTCTCACGGTCAACCCCGATGAACTGGTGAAGATTCTCAAGGCGCAAGCCGGCAGCACGGTGCTCGTGTCATTGACCGTAGACGGCGCCAAGACTAAGGCGAGTCGCACGGCATTGTTGCGTGATTATCAGGTGGATCCCATTACCGGCAGTGTGTTGCATGCCGATTTGTTTGAAATCTCCATGGACAAGCCGATTCGCGTGAAAGTGCCGGTGCACGTCACCGGCGGCATTCCTGTCGGCGTAAAAGAAGGCGGCGTGTTGCATAATAATGCCCGTGAACTCCATATCGAATGTTTGCCGGCGGTGCTGCCGGACCAGATCGACGTGGATGCGTCTTCACTCGGAATCAGCCAAGGCATTCACCTGAAGGATGTGGCGCGGCGCGAGGGTATCCGATTCCTCGACGACGAAGATCTGATGATTGTAAGTGTCGCGGCGCCGATCTCCGATGCCAAGCTGGAAGCACTGCTGACTGGTGGCGCAGGCGCAGCGGCGTCCGAGCCGGAAGTTGTGGCGAAGGGCAAGGAAGCAGGCGAAGGCGGAGAGCCTGCGAAGGCGGGCGCGGCCGCAGCCGGAGATGCCAAAGGTGGCGACAAGAAAGCCGCCGGTAAGGATGCTCCGAAAGCTGAAAAGAAGGAACCTGAAAAGAAGAAGTAGCGGTGCATCTCCTCGTCGGACTGGGCAACCCAGGCAAAGCCTACGCCCGGACCCGTCACAACGTCGGTATGTGGGCCATCGAGCGGGCGGCTGCTCGATGGTCTATCCGTCTCGCCTCCCGCGGTACTGCTCAACGAGGATCCGGTCGGCTTGGGTCGGAGTTCATCGAACTCGCCGGCTTGTTGGACTGGATGAATCTCACGGGGCCTCCCCTCAAAGGTTTGCTGCGCGAGTTCAAGATCAAGCCGGACAACTTGATCCTCATTCACGATGATCTCGATTTAGAGCCCGGTCGACTGCGCATCAAGCAAGGCGGCGGGGCCGGTGGGCATAACGGGATTAAATCGGTGATCGAGGCGCTTGGGACTCCCCAGTTTATCCGGGTCAAAATCGGAATCGGTCGGCCCGCTCCTGGCATGGATGCCGCGGACTATGTTCTTCAGCCGGTGACGCAGGAGGAGGCGGCGGTTTTTACGCCATGCCTAGAACGAGCCGTTGACGCAATGGAGTGCCTGATCCACCGAGGTCTTTCCACGGCCATGAATCAATTCAATATTCGTGAGAAGGCGCCGCAAAGCGAAGAAGGGGCATAGACTGCATCGGGCGGATATGAGCTTCATGACGAGGTAGTAGTGCTCGAGCAGTAAGCCAGCATGATGGATGTGGGGTTCTTCCATGCGTAGATGTATGTGCGTGACCGTCCTGGTGCTGATGGGGCTGATATTTGTTCAGGTTGGAATTGCCGGGCCGGCTCAAGCCGGAGATTTTGCCTTCGAGTCGATCCGACTCAGGGGCGGGTTCAGCGGCGGCTCCCCGCTTGGGCGAGAGCGACAGAGTGATTTCCAGCAGGCAGACCTTGCGGCGACAGTTCGACTTCCTTGGGAGAAGGAGCTTGGCGGAGGCTGGATACTCGGCACGAGGATGCTTGCATCGATCGGCATGCTACGCGGGGCCAACGAAACTAATGGGATCATGACAATCGTGCCGCTTGATATTGTCTTGGGGCGCAAGGATGGACTGATAGCGATCGACGTCGGAGGGGGAGGGGCCCTGCTCAGCGATTATAAATTCGGCCGGCAGAATTTCGGCGGAGCCGGTCAATTCATCTGGACGTTCGGCATAACCAGCCGCGTGGCTGGACCGCTCGGAATCGGCTATCACTTTCAGCATTATTCGGATGCTACGCTCTATGGGCAAGACAGCCGCGGGGTCGATCTCCATCTCATCGAGCTGATCTATTGGTTTGATCGACGAGACTAGGCGGTCGTAATCTCTGTGCTATGGCGCAATCGGAGTGATCCTGAGCATCACTCATTCAATTGACAGCCTCTTTGCCGCTGTGATACCGTCCACCGTTCTTTACGCCTCATATAGAGGCACCTACACCTCGCTCCGGACCGGATCCGGGGCCTTTGTCCAGGAGGATTGCTGCATGGAGCTGTACGAGTCTCTGTTCATTATTCGTCCGTCCGTCTCCGACGAGGAGACCAATACCCTCATCGATAAGATGAAAGCCGTGGCCGATAAGACCGGCGCGCAATTCATCAAGGCCGAGAATTGGGGCAAGAAGAAGCTTGCCTACGAAGTGCGGCATGAGCGGAAAGGCACCTATGCCTATTTCTACTTTCGCGCCCCCAACACGACGGTCGGCGAGCTCGAGCGGGCCTACCGTTTGGAAGACAACATCCTCAAGTTCTTGACCGTCCATCTTGAAAAAGAATTAGTTCCGCCGCGTCCGTTGGAGGCCTCAGCGCAGGAGACCGACGGTGGCCGGATTTAATAAAGTCATCCTCATGGGCAATCTCACGCGGAATCCCGAGCTCCGGTATACGCCGAGCGGGACTCCGGTCGCGAGCTTCGGACTGGCGGTGAGCCGACGGTTCAAGCAGGGTGAAGAGCTGAAAGAGGAAGTCTGTTTTGTAGACATCGTGGTGTTCGGCAAGCAGGCGGAACATTGCGGACAGTATTTGAGCAAGGGCAACGGGGCGATCATTGAAGGGCGGCTCCAGCAACGCCGCTGGGAAACGGAAGACGGGCAGAAGCGCAGCAAGCACGAGGTCGTGGCCCAGAGCGTGACCTTCATGCCGAAGCGCCAGGATGGCGGCGGGACGAGCGGCGGACCGGGCGGTGAGCCGCCGATTCATGACGAACCCAGCTATGAGTTTGACGAACAGCATTGATTAGGACGAACGAGGAGGCAGTGATGGAACGAACGGGTGGCGGTGCAGGCGGTGGTGATCGCCGTGACGGTAACGGGGGCGGCGGGCGGTTGTTTCAACGGCGTCGGCCGTGCCGGTTTTGCCTGGAAAAGGCCCCGATTGATTTTAAGGATGCCGGGTTGCTTAGGAATTTTCTCACCGAGCGTGGACGAATCGTTCCGCGCCGGATCTCCGGGAACTGCATGCGGCATCAGCGTGAATTGACGATTTCGATCAAGCGCGCCCGGCATATCGCGATCATCAGCTTTGCCGAGGAGCGATAGCGCGCGTGAGTCAGCGTGACGCGATACAGGCGTGGGGAGCCGGCGTGTCGCCGGAGATCATGATGGATCTGCTCACTCCGCATCTTGCAGATATCACCGCCGACGGGTTGTCGCTGACGGGTGACGTGACCGCCGAGGAGCTGGGACTGACCGAAGCAGACACGCAGCTCGAAGGCGCGCTGGCTGTCGGATTGGATTTGACTCAGGTGGAGCGCACGATTTGTGTGACCGGAGTGGTGGAAGGGACGGCCATCCGGGAATGTGTGCGGTGCTCGGCTCATTTTTCTGAGCCGTTGGCGTTTGCGCTCCGCGTGGTGTACGAACCGGAACCGAAGGCGGTGTCGCCGGCGGCCAAGCGGGTCGATCACCGCAAGAAGGCGGTCGAGCCGGTAGACGTCGAGCCGGACGAGACGGATGACGAGATTTATCATTACGCGGGAGATCACTTGGAGCTCGCGCCGATGCTGCGAGAGCAAGTGATTTTGTCGAACCCGATGCATCCGTTGTGCAAAGTAGATTGTGCCGGGTTGTGCCAGCATTGTGGAAAGAATTTGAACGAGGGGCGGTGTGCCTGCCCGGATGAGGCGCCGACCAATCCGTTTCAAGTATTGAAGAGCTTGAAGACTGAACAGAAGTGACGTCGGGGGCCCGATCTCTCGGCGGTCTTGAACGTGGGAAGGAGTTGCCATGCCTAATCCGAAACATAAACATTCTCGCGCACGCCGCGACAAGCGACGCACACAAAAGCTGCGGATGACCCCTCCGGGGATGTCCGTATGTCCGCAGTGTCACGAGCTGAAGCTGCCGCATTACACTTGTTTGAACTGTGGGACATACAAGGGGAAGGCAGTTATTCAGGTCGAAGAGTCCTAGCAGGATCGAGAACAGCTGCGCCGAGGCCTCTTGGCCTCGGCTCTTTTCGTTCCGGTTGTGCATTTCGTGCGTCTGCGCTAAGCTCTCGGCTCATCGGGGGCAATCACGGGTGCCACGCGTGTTCAGTCACCTATTCCAATCTCGAGCACATGATTCCGCATGAAGATCGCACGTGCTGTGATCGTGCGAGACCATGGCCCCGCGCCTCTGGTGCTGCCCATCGCACAACAGGGCCCAGTGCGAGTGCTCAGCTGGCGTCGTCCGTTCACCCATTTTCGAGTACGTGACTCCCTATGAAGATTGCGCTTGATGCGATGGGGGGGGACCATGGTCCCGCACCCTGTATCGAGGGCGCCATGCAGGCCGCCAAAGAACTCGACGTCGAGGTCATTCTCGTCGGCGACGAGGCGGTCTTGAAGCGCGAATGCGCGCGCCTTGGTGCCACCGACCCTCGCCTCTCCATTCGGCATGCCCCTCAGGTCGTCGAAATGCATGAATCGCCGGCGACCGTGGCGCGCAAAAAGCGGGATTCGTCGATCTGGATCGCCACAGAGTTGGTCAAGCACGGAGAGGCCAGTGCCGTGGTCAGTCCGGGCAACACCGGTGCGAGCATGGTGTCGTCATTCTTCGTGTTGGGTTTGACCAAAGGTGTCGAGCGCCCGGCCATTGCGACCAGCTTGCCGACGTTGACGGGCGAGGCCATCATGCTGGACGTCGGCGCCAACGTCGACTGCTCGGCGAAACATCTCGAACAATTTGCCCTGATGGGGAACGAATACGGAAAGCATCTGTTTCGCAAGCCCAATCCACGCGTCGGCCTCCTGAGTATCGGTGAGGAAGACAGCAAGGGCAATGAAGTCACCAAAGAAGCCTTCAAGCTATTGAAGGCCAGCTCGTTGAACTTCATCGGCAACGTCGAGGGGCGTGAGGTCTATAGCGGAACGGCTGACGTCGTTGTCTGCGACGGGTTTATCGGGAATGTCGCGCTGAAAATTTCCGAGGGCGTGGCTGAAACCATCAAGAAGCTCCTGATCAAAGAAATTTCCGGTTCGTGGCTGGGCCGGCTGGCCTATCCGCTGATCGCGGGGCCGCTCCTCAATCTGAAACGCAAGATCGACTATGCGGAGTTCGGCGGCGCGCCGTTGCTCGGAGTCAACGGGATCACCATCATTTGCCACGGCCGCTCCTCGGCGAAAGCCATTAAGAATGCCATCCGTCGGGGCAAAGGGATGGCTGAAGGGCGTGTGCACGAACTGATTCAACGGGATATCGAAGAGAGTATTGCCAGTCCATCGCCTGCGGAGCCCTCTGCATGAAATCCCGTATCACGGGAACCGGGTCGTATGCCCCGTCTCGAGTCATGACCAATACGGAGCTCGAACGTATGGTGGCGACGTCCGATGACTGGATTCGCGAACGAACGGGAATTCGCGAACGCCATATTGCGGCATCCGGGGAAGCCTGCTCGGACCTCGCGGTTCAGGCCGGGCGGCGTGCGCTGGATGCAGCTGGTCTCGCGGCATCCGATCTCGATTTGATTCTGGTTGCCACCTGTACCGGCGACTACCCGTTGCCGGCGACTGCGTGTCTGGTGCAGCATCAACTGGGTGCGACGAAGGCGGCGGCCTGCGACCTGTCGGCGGCCTGCTGCGGATTTGTCTACGCCTTGTCGGTGGCGGATGCGTATGTACGAACCGGAATGCGGCATGTCTTGGTGATCGGTTCCGAGGTGATGTCGGCGATTACCGATTGGAGTGACCGGAATACCTGCATCCTGTTTGGTGATGGGGCGGGCGCCGCGGTGGTCAGCGCGAGCGACGATGAACGGGGGATACTCTCGACACATTTGCGGTCAGACGGGAGCCTCTGTGAGTTGATCACCGTGCCGGCCGGCGGGTCGCGTACGCCACTCTCCGAGCAGGTAATAGCCGAGCGGGCCCACTTCATCAAGATGAAGGGGAATGAGACCTTCAAAGTCGCCGTGCGGACGCTGGAGGAAATCGCCCGGGAGACGCTGGCCGCAAACCAGCTTCAGGTCGAAGATCTGGATCTCTATGTGCCGCATCAAGCCAATATGCGGATTCTCAAGGCCGTGATGGAACGGCTCGGTCTTCCTCTTGAGAAGGTGATGGTGAATCTTGAACGCTATGGGAATACGTCGGCGGCCTCGATTCCAATCGCCCTGGACGAGGCGGTTCGAGCAGGGCGGGTCCAGGAAGGGTCGCTCGTTATGTTAGGCGCATTTGGAGCCGGGTTGACCTGGGCCTCGGCGTTGATCCGATGGTAATGGCTGTGAGTCGACACGCAGCCGTCCCGCACAACTTTTCCCGTTGACATTCCACGTCATTTCTAAGATATCTACCCCCCATGAATTCAGGCATCGGATTGGTGTTCCCAGGACAAGGGTCGCAGTCGGTCGGCATGGGCAAAGCGCTTTGTGAAGCCCATCCTAGACTGAAGCAGGTCTATGACGAGGCGTCGTCCGTCCTCGGCTATGACAGTGCGGCGCTCTGCTTCGAAGGGCCGGCTGAACGATTGAATCTTACGGAGCATACGCAACCGGCCTTGCTGGTGAGCAGCATCGCGGCCCTCAAGACATTGGACTCGGTGGGTCTGAAGCCGGTGGCGGTGGCTGGGCACAGTCTTGGTGAATATTCGGCGTTGGTGGCTGCGGGCGGTGTGTCCTTTCGCGATGCCGTCGGGCTCGTGCAGAAACGCGGGCGTTATATGTCTGAAGCGGTACCACCGGGCACCGGCCAGGTGGCCGCGCTACTCGGATTGACACCGGATGTGGTTCGTGAGGTTTGCCGTGAAGCCTCCTCGGTCGGCGTAGTCGCAGCGGCCAACTTCAATTCGCCATGGCAGGTGGTCATTGCCGGAGAAAAAGCCGCCGTTGAACGAGCGATTGAACTGGCCAAAGCCAAAGGTTGCAAAAAGGCGATCCCATTGCCGGTGAGCGTCCCGGTCCATACGCCGTTGATGCAGGTGGCGGCTGACCGGTTGTCGAAAGATCTGGCGGTCGTGCAATGGACTGACTTGGCCACTCCGCTCATTAATAATGCCGAAGCCAAACCCATCAGCCGGGCCGCTGAGATTCAGCCGTCGCTCGTTCGCCAACTGCCGTCGTCGGTATTGTGGGAAGACTCGGTGCAGGCGATGGCGAAGATGGGTGTGACGACATTTATTGAAGTGGGGCCCGGGACGGTGTTGACGGGCCTGATCAAACGTATTCTTCCGGATGCGAAATTATTGAACGTCCATGATCCGAAATCGTTGGATGCGACACTGCAAAGCTTGAAAGGAAGCTGACAGGTTTACAGGAGCCACGCTGACACGGGGTTTGTGCCTCCTGTCAGGGTGCGTACTTGTCAGCTGAAAGGAATTCGATGTCATTGCAAGGACGAGTGGCGATAGTAACCGGGGCGGCACAGGGCATCGGTCGGGCGATTGCGGAAACGCTGGCGCACGCGGGGGCGGATATCGTCGTCGCGGATCTGGACCCCAGCCGGTCGCAAGAGACCGTCAAGGCGATCGAGGCGTTGGGCCGGAAAGTGCTCAACGTCAAAGTGAACGTGGCCGATGCGAATGATACCAAGGCCATGGCCGAGCAGGTCATGAAGGCGTGGGGCAAGATCGACATCCTGGTCAACAATGCCGGGATCACGCGCGACGGGCTGTTGCTTCGAATGAAAGAAGAAGATTGGAACCTGGTCCTCCAAGTCAATTTGAACGGCACGTTTAATTGTACCAAGGCGGTCTTGCAGCCGATGACCAAGCAGCGGTATGGTCGCATCGTGAATATTGCCTCGATCGTGGGTGTGATGGGGAACGCCGGTCAGGCAAATTACGCCGCGTCGAAAGCGGCCGTGATCGGCTTCACCAAGACGGTCGGGCGGGAATATGCCACGCGCAATGTCACCGTCAACGCGGTGGCGCCGGGGTTCATCGATACGGCGATGACACATGGGTTGTCGGACGACGTGAAGGAAACATTGCAGAAACAAATTCCGTTGGGACGACTGGGGACGCCGGCCGACATCGCGGCGGCGGTCCGCTTTCTTGTGTCCGATGAAGCGGCGTATATTACCGGTCATGTTTTGCATGTGAATGGCGGTATGTTAATGGTATAGATGGTCCCCAAGGTCTGGGAATAACCAGCGGCAGCATATCCCCATGTTGCCGCAGAGGGTCAGTCACGTTGGGGAAGGAGGTAGGCAGATCGATGGCAACTGTTGATGAGCGCGTAAAAAAGATTATTGCCGAGCAGCTCGGCGTTGAGGAAGATGAAGTGGTTCCCGAAGCCTCCTTCGTCGAAGACTTAGGCGCCGACTCGCTCGACACCGTCGAGTTGGTGATGGCGCTCGAAGAGGAATTCGAAATCGAAATTCCCGACGAGGATGCCGAGAAGATCCTCACGGTCGGGAAAGCGTTGGACTACATCAAGGAAAAGTCATAAGCAGGACGTATGGCTGAGCGATCGACCCGGCGCATCGTCGTGACAGGATTGGGCCTGGTCACACCTCTTGGGACCGGGGTGGACAAGACCTGGGCCGCGCTCTGTGCCGGGCAGTCCGGCATCGGGCGAATCACCAAATTCGATCCGGCTGCCTATGACGCCCAGATCGCCGGTGAAGTGCGCGATTTCGATCCGGCTCAATTCATCGAAAAAAAAGAAATCAAGAAGATGGATACGTTCATCCACTATGCCGTGGGCGCCGCCCAATTGGCCGTGGATGACGCAGGATTGAAAGTGGCTCCGGAAGAAGCCACGAAAGTCGGCGTCTATATCGGGTCCGGTATCGGCGGTCTGGGTGCGATCGAACACTACCACGATGTGCTCAAAGAAAAGGGTCCCGGTCGGGTGTCGCCGTTCTTCATTCCCATGACCATTATCAATCTGGCCTCGGGCCAGGTGGCGATTCGCATCGGCGCCAAGGGACCGAATTCCTGCGCGGTGACGGCTTGTGCGACCGGCAACCATTGCATCGGCGATGCGTTCCGCCTGATTCAGCATGGGGATGCCGATGTCATGGTTGCCGGTGGCGCGGAGGCGGCGATCACGCCGCTGGGTGTGGCAGGGTTTGCCGCAGCGAAGGCGCTCTCGTTTCGCAACGATGAACCGACCAGGGCCAGCCGGCCGTTCGACAAAGACCGCGATGGGTTCGTGCTGGGTGAGGGCGCCGGGGTCGTCGTTCTGGAAGAACTCGAGCACGCGCGTCGCCGGGGCGTCCGGATTTACGCGGAGGTGATCGGGTATGGCATGAACAGCGATGCCTACCACATTACCGCGCCGCCCGAAGAAGGCGAAGGCGCGGTGCGCTGCATGGAACTGGCGTTGAAGGATGCCGGAATCGCCAAAGACCAGATCGGCTATATCAATGCGCACGGGACCTCCACGATGGCCGATGCTATTGAGACACGCGCCATCAAGCAGGTCTTCGGCCAGCAGGCCTACAAGATCCCTGTCAGTTCGACGAAGTCGATGACGGGACATTTGCTCGGCGCCGCCGGAGGCATTGAAGCCGTCTTCAGTATTCTGGCGCTCCATCACGGCCTGTTGCCCCCCACGATCAATCTGGAAAACCCCGATCCCGCATGCGATCTCGATTATGTGCCCAATACAGCCAGGGCCGTACCGATCAAGGCGGCGCTCTCGAACTCGTTCGGGTTCGGCGGTGTGAATGCCTGTCTGATTTTCAGGCGCCTAGAGGCCTAGCGCAGTTGCGCCTATGACACCGGCTTCTCCAGCCGATCCAGTTCCATCTATCCCCCACTATCGGTTCAAGAATCCCGGTGTGCTCGCGGAAGCGTTGACGCACAAGTCTCATGTCAATGAGCGGAAGGGAGCGACGCGAACCCATAACGAGCGCCTGGAGTTTCTCGGCGATGCTGTGCTCTCGCTGATCATCAGCGACCACCTGGCGCAGCTCTATCCGCAGCTGAGCGAAGGCGCGCTCTCTAAACTGAAGGCGAATTTGGTGAGCGAATCATCGCTGGCCCAGGCGGCCCGCCGAATGAATCTCGGTGCCATATTGCGGCTGGGGCGAGGAGAAGAACTTTCGAAGGGACGAGAAAAGCCGTCCCTGTTGGCGGATGCCTTGGAGGCCGTGATTGCGGCGGTCTACCTTGACGGGGGGTTGGAGGCGAGCCGAGTCTTTACCTTGGGAGTGCTGGGAGACGAGCTGCGTCAGGCCGAAGCCCATCAAACGACGCCGGGGGAGGAAGATTACAAAACGCGACTCCAGGAATGGTGCCAGAAACAATTCGATCAGTTGCCGCACTACGTGACTGTTCGGGAGTCCGGGCCGGATCATTTAAAACACTTCGAGGTTGAAGTGCGGGTCAACGAGCTGGTGGCGGGTACCGGACGGGGTCTGAGCAAGAAAGAAGCGGAACAGATGGCTGCCCGTTGTGCGCTTGATCAGATCGAGTCTTGAAGCCGGACGCGATGGTCGTTATAGTCAGCGCAGCGGGCCCTACGGTCAAGGGAGGACGATGATGCAGAGAAGATTGAGCTGGGTGATGGGATGTGCCGTGTTGGCGGTGTGTATTCCCTTCTTATTCGGGGCGGGCGTCAGTGATGCCGTGGATAAAGCGCCGGCTCCAAAAGTTGAAGCGCCCAAGGGGCCACGGGCGATCATCAAAACGAAATTTGGTGAGATTGAGCTGAAACTATTTCCCGAACTGGCCCCCAAGCACGTCGAGAATTTTATCAAGCTGGCCAAAGAAGGGTTCTATAACGGCACAATTTTTCATCGGGTCATACCGGGGTTCATGATCCAAGGCGGCGATCCCAATACCAAGGACTCGCTCAAGAAGGATTCATATGGGCAGGGCGGTCCCGGGTATACCGTCAAACAGGAATTCAGCGATACCCCCCACAAGCGGGGCATTGTTTCGATGGCGCGGGCGAACGACCCTGATACGGCGGGGTCACAGTTCTTCATCGTAGTCGAGGATTCCCGGTTTCTCGATCGCAAGTACACGGTCTTCGGTGAAGTCACCAAAGGAATTGGCGTAGCCGATAAGATTGTGAGCTTGCCGAGAAACGATCGCGACTTGCCGAACGACCGGATTGAAATGACCGTCACGATCGTCGAGTAGAGAGAGCCTCGTCCCATATCATCGGATGAATCGAGAGGGCCCTTCCCGTTTCAGGCGAGAAGGGCCCGTTCTTTTCCGCTTGGCCTGAGGCTGAGGCCTCGTCCTGACCAGGCCTCACTTTATGGACTCCCGACACCTTAAAAATATGAGAAAGGCCGTTGATGTGGCCTAATCCCCTACCTTTGGTGGGGGCCTTTTGTGGGATTTCCCCGAGAGTGAGTCCAAGGTATGCTCACCCTATCGAAACCGAGAAGGGGGCTACCGAGGAGGCATTCCGTGAAAAACCCATCAACACGTCGCATGTACCGGCGAGTCGAGCGCGAGTGCCATGCCTGTATTCTGACGTCCAGCGCCATCCATCGCTGCACGGTGCGTGACCTTTCGTTGAGCGGGTTTCGAGTCAAACGGGAAGGCGAGGCGCCGCTGTCTCAGCACATGGCCGTCATGCTTCGCGTGTGGCTGCCAGGCCTCTCGGAACCGATCGATATCGATCAAGCGATGGTGCGGTGGGATCGGGGGAATGAGTTCGGTGTGGAGATCCAGTCCATTTCAAACGGATCGGACTTCCAGCTTGCAGGATTTATTGCGCGCGCATTGCAATCGTCAATCGGCTGCGATGCGGCCTCCAGTCAAGCGGCAGGGTCACGGCTTAGTGCTGGTGATGCTGGCAATCCGGGCCGTGGGTATGAGACTCAGCCGCGGTCGGCGGAGGCATGAACGATTGGCCTGGCAGCACGATGTGGCCCGGCTCGTGTTTCTTTTGTAAGTTCGAGGCAATCTCGGGATGATAGGCCGTGACATACCCGATCAGGCCTCCGAGAAAGCGGCGTGATTGAAAATCTTTCCCGGAAAATTCCGATACGAACTTGATGGCTCGATCGAGGATTTCCGGCGCGTTGGATGAGTCGGCAATCTGCTTGGGGTTTTGCTTCTTAAACGCGTCATATTCTTTAATCAGATGTTCGGCAAAGACGGGCATGGGGGCCGCCGGTACGTGCAGGGGGCTAAGCGTCCGGCGCAGTCCTTGAATCGCGGCGACGACTTCCGCATCCTGTCCATCACGCCGTCCCTGGAAGAAACTCACCGTAATGACTTCAATGAGATTGAAGAGCGAGATGGCCTGTTGCCCGCCGAATTCACCGAGCTCCCGATAGAATTCCCGTCGCACCGGCATGAATTGCTCGCCGAGCCGCTTTTGCTGGTAGTCGCTGCCGGTATCGAGATAGGCGCAGTCGGAGGGACAGGTCACACGGACCAGGCGATGCTCCCCGCAACACTGGCTGCAGATGAGTCCGCTGAGGCCCGGGCAGACGCGTTTGCCCTTGCGTTGCTTGCAGTAGGCGCATTGGCTCATTTAGTTGCGGCTCCTTCCTTGGAGGGCTGCGGGGGCCCTGCTGCGCCAAACCCATAGTCAGCGAGGGTACGACGGTTGTCACGGCTCTTGCCGTCCGAGGGAGCCTCCAGCCCGTTGATCTCCGCCGCGTGGGCATAGTGATAGGGGACCAGAATCAAATTATTGGCCCGGTCGATGCTGATATCGGCCGGGGAGAGGAGATACTCGGCAATCACCTGGAAGCGTTGGTCCCGGGTCATGCGCCAAATCTTTCCCCTGGAAAAATCCGAGACGTACATATTGCCCCACCGGTCGAAATCGACCCCGCTCAAATTTTGAAAGCGGCCGGTGAAAAATCCATTCGACTCCAGTTCGGAGAGCTGGCCGTCCGGCGTAATGTCGAAAATCTTGCCTTTCTCCCAACTCACGGCGATGAGATGGCCGGTTCGCGGATGGATGGCAATCCCGGATGGACCCGCGAGGCGCTCGTCGTGAAGGAGCAGACTCACACGATGACCGGCCGCTTGCTCGATCCGGTAGATCGTGTTGTTGGATTGGTCGGATACGTAGAGCATGCCGTTGGGGCCGGCCGTCACATCGGTCAAGGAGACGAGGCCCTTTGCGGGCAGCGGGGGAAAGCTGACGACGACGAGGGACTTGCCAGTCGACTTGTCGAATCCCTTCAACTGATCGAGATCGGCCACGTACAGAGTCTGATCGACGATGGCCAGGCCTTTGGGGGCATGCAGCATGACATCGACGATGCCGCCTTGGATGAACTTGAGGTTGAGGACTTTCCCCTCAGCGTCCACCTTCGTGATGAAGCCGTTATTATCCCGCGCGTCCGGCTCCCCATGCACATTGGAGATGAAGAATTCTTTGCCCTGTTGGTCGCCGACGAAGCTATTCGGCCCTTCCAATCCGGTAATCTGGGCCGCGTAGAGGAGATTCGACGATCCTAGGAGGACACACGATGCCAGTGTCGCCCTCAAGAGGGGGCCGCGAAAATTGTCGGTGGATGATCGGATGTTCAAGCTTGATTAATCAGTGTGAAGACCGAGGTGCATCGTAGCGAACGGGCGAAGAGACTGTCAAGGAATGTCAGTGAAGGGTCACGAGTCAGGGGGCATCGGAGTCTCGCCGGCCCCCTCACTCCTCACCCCTGACCGGTTTGGAGCGTTGACTTGGATAAAAATGCCCTGCTAAGGTGCCTACGGTTTTGAAGGCCAACCGCTTGAATTCAGGGAGGGAATGGTGGGAGCACGACTCATTGACGGGAAGGCACTGGCGCAGCAAGTTCGCGACCAGCTAACAATTGAATCCGCGGCAGTCCTGGCAAAGACCGGGACCAAGCCGGGTCTCGCTACCATTTTGGTCGGTGATGACCCCGCGTCGCATCAGTATGTGAAGAGCAAGCAGAAAGCCTGCGATGCGGCAGGCATCTATATCGACGACCACAAGTTACCGGCCAGCACGACGCAAGCAGAGTTGTTGTCTTTGATTGAGAAGATGAACGCAGATTCCAGGATTCACGGAATCTTAGTGCAGCTCCCGCTTCCCAAGCACATCGACAGCCGGGTCGTGCTGGAAGCGGTCTCGCCGGACAAGGATGCCGATGGATTCCACCCGTATAACTTCGGTCGGTTGGTTGAAGGGAATCCGGTCTTTGAAGCCTGCACTCCCAAAGGCGTGATCAAGATGATCGAGTCTACCGGTGTCGGCATTGAAGGCAAGCGCGCGGTGGTATTGGGTCGCAGTAACATCGTGGGAAAGCCGTTGGCGCTCATGCTGTTGCAGCGCAACGCGACCGTGACGATTTGCCATTCCAAGACCAAGGATTTGCCCGCAGTCTGCCGTGAGGCGGACCTCTTGCTGGTCGCGATCGGGAAAGCCAAATTTGTCACGGCCGACATGGTGAAAGAAGGCGCGGTCGTGATCGACGTCGGGACCAATCGGTGGACGGACGGAAAGCTCTGCGGCGATGTCGATTTCGAACCGGTGAGCCAAAAGGCGGGCTGGATCAGTCCCGTGCCCGGTGGCGTCGGTCCCATGACGATCGCCATGTTGCTTGCGAACACGGTGGAGTCAGCGAAGCGGATGGCGGGGATGTTGTAGGAGCCCGGAGGCTCTCTTGCTCGCTGCCCGTGCACGACTCGGGTGAAGCGGAGACTTGGCGACGCGGGGATGGGCGGGTGGAATTGGCTGTGCTCGGTCAATGCGCGCAGTGAAGAGCCTCCCGTCCTCCTACAACAAGGTAAGGGATGAAGTAGGGGTGTGGATAAGGGTGAGGGAGATGCATGAGTAAAGAACCGCGGCGGTTGAGCGAGGTCCTGAGTAGCGGGCAGTTTGCCGTGACGATCGAGTACAACCCGCCGAAGGGCACCAACATCTCGAAGGTGCTGGAGAGTGCCAAAGGATTGGTCGGGCGTGTGCACGGCGTCAATGTGACCGACAATACGGCGGCCGTCGTGCGCGCCGGGTCGCTGCCGGTCTGCCGGTTGCTCTATGAATTGGGCCATGATCCGGTGATGCAGCTGACCTGTCGCGACCGGAACCGGATTGCCATGCAGTCCGACCTCATGGGCGCCCATATGCTCGGCATCCGCAACATCCTTTGTCTGACCGGCGACTATCCGACCGTCGGCGACCACAAAGAAGCCAAGCCGGTCTACGATCTCGATTCCGTGCAGGTCATGCAGCTGGTGCAGGGCCTCAATGGCGGCCGCGACATGGCCGGCAATAAGTTAGACGGCTCGACGGCGTTCACCATCGGCGCAGCCGTGACGCCGGAGGCTGATCCGGTCGGGCCGATGCTGGCGAAGTTCGAAGTGAAGGTCAAAGCCGGAGCCCAGTTCTTTCAAACTCAGGCGATCTATAACCCCGATCTTTTCGCGAGCTTCATGACAGCCGTGCGGCCCTATAAGGTGAAAGTCCTGGCCGGCATTCTGCTGTTGCGGAACCACAAGATGGCCGAATTCATGAACGCCAACATTCCCGGTGTGTCGGTCCCGCAGGAGATGATCGATGAATTGAAGGCCGCCGGCGACAAGGCGGAAGATGTGGGTGTGGAGATCGCGGTGCGCACCATCAATGCGGTGCGCGCACATTGCGACGGCGTCCACATTATGGCGATCAAGGGCACGCACCGTCTCGCAGATATCATTACCAAGGCCCAGCTCGGCTGATGACGATCCCCGAATTTCAACAACACAAGCGCCAGGAGAAGAAGCTCATCGTCGTGACCGCGTACGATGCGCTCTTCACCCGTATTGTGGAGCAGGCCGGCATCAGTGCCATTCTAGTCGGAGATTCGCTGGGCGTGGTCGTACAGGGGCAGGCCAATACGCTGTCCGTCACCATGGAGGACATGCTGTACCACACCAAGCTGGTGGCCCGCGCGGCGCAACAGGCCCTGGTGATCGGCGACATGCCCTTCATGTCCTATCAAACGAGTAAAGAAGATGCGTTGCGGAATGCCGGACGTTTGATTCAGGCGGGTGCGCATGCGGTGAAGCTCGAAGGGGGGCAGGCGATGGCCGGCCGGGTCGAGGCGATGACCGCGGTGGGCATTCCCGTGATGGGGCATATCGGCATGACCCCGCAGTCGGTGAACCAATACGGCGGCTATAAGGTGCAGGGAAAGGCCAAGGATCGGGCGAAGGAGTTGTTGGCCGATGCGAAGGCGTTGGAAGCGGCCGGCGCATTCGGGATTGTCCTGGAAGCCATTCCGGCGCCGCTGGCGAAAAGCATCACGGCGGAGTTGTCCATCCCCACGATCGGGATCGGAGCCGGTCCGCATTGTGACGGGCAAGTACTGGTGCTCTACGATCTGCTTGGTCTCTTCGATGATTTCGTCCCTAAATTCGTCAAGCCGTATGCCCATCTGAAGACCGATGCGCTGCAGGCACTACGGCGGTTTAAGGAAGAAGTCGAACTCGGGAAGTTCCCCAGCGACGCCGAGTCCTATCACTGAGTCTTCTGTTCGGAGTGTGGTCATACAGTTCTCCCGATTACCGGCCAGGTCCTGTCGTCTTCGATCAGTCCACGCGAGGCCGAATCGTTGCCGTCTGATTCTGCTGACCCGTGCGGGCGCAGGGCGGCTGACCGATTCGATTGGAGTGAGGCATGACTCCTGACGAACTCCTGAAAGAAGGGCACGCACTCGCGAGGCCGTGCGTCCATCTGACTCGTCACGGAAGCGATTACTGCGGGGTCTGGGGCGGGATGGGAGTCGTTCCCCTGCGGGACGCACGATTCCGCCACTGGCTTTCGGTAGCCTGTCGGGCCGTGCCCGGAGAGCATGGATTGACCGGCTGTATCAGCGTCTATACCAATCAGGAAGACCGGGCGACAGGGCTGGTCCTCGTCAATCGGCAGGCCACGCTCCCGCCGATCCCGGACGGGATTAAGCTGTATGCGCAACCGGCCACATGCTTCCCCCCGCTGGACGCGATCTTTCGGTATGGGTCTGCAGCGGTTCAAGCCTGGCTGCGTGCGAATCAATGGCTGCCGGAATGGGGCTATAGCCCGCAGTTCAGAGACCATCCGATCACGGCGTTGTGCGCCTCGGCGTATCAGGAGCAATTGGATTTAAAGGGTCGCGCGATCGATGCGGTCCTGGGCGGCTGGCCCATGCCCTGGCGAGTCGGAGACTGGGAAGAGCGCCCTGATCGCCAGTTGCTCCTCTGGACCTGGCAAAACTCTCCGCCGTGGATAGAGCTGTGGCACGATCGCGGGCAGCTCCGTGTGGTCCAGCGCGTCGTGGAATAAGACGGTCTACTCGTTTCCCCTCACACATCCGACAGCGGAGAGCCTGCCGGTGGAGCGGCCAGGGCGTTTGGTGGAAGAGGTGCTCTCTCGAAAGAGGGGGAGGACGGTCTGAAGTAAGTCTGATACAGTGGCCCCTTATGACTGGAGGGGGGGCTGTCCGGATGGAATGGGTCGAGTGGTTGCTCAGCTGGGAATTCCGTCAATTCGTTCTTGACCACGGACTATTTGTACCCGTCCTTTTCTTGGCGAGGCTTGTCGGGGTGACGGCGATCGAACTGATCGCGCCGGCCCGGACGATTTCGTACCGTTCAGTGATGGCGTACGACCTCATCGGCTGTACGCTCGTCGGTTTCATCCTCGTGCCCGCCGCCGAGTTTCTCAGTGCCCGGGCCGCGCTTCGAGTGCATGTTCCTGAAGCCATCATGGCGTTACCGATAGCAGCGACCTTCTCCCTCTACTTTCTTGTCGGCGACTTCGGCGCGTATTGGATGCATCGGTTCATGCATCTTACGGCGGTTTGGCGCATCCATAAATGGCACCATTCGCCGATCACGATGTACTGGCTGGCGGGGTATCGAGCGTCATTTCCTCAGCAGATCTTGTTCAACCTCCCGTGGATCTTTGCGTATTCAGTGTTTGGACTGGCGCCCTGGTGGATCTGGCTGGTCGTGCTTTCCTCTCACATGTTGCTCAACGACTGGATGCATATGAATGTGTCCTGGCGATCGAATTGGATGGAATGGATCTTCGTCACGCCCCGCTATCATCACATACACCATAGCGAAGATCCGGCGCACCAGCATGCCAATTTCGGCGTGACGTTTTCAGTGTGGGATCGATTGTTCGGTACGTACGTGAATCCGGAGGAGATCAAGAAGCCCGTCTCGTTTGGAATCGGGGAAGAGGTCCCGCTCGTCCGGCTTGTGGCAGGTGTGTGACAAGGGTATTGGTTCGCGCACAAGATGACGAGTGTGCTACGCCCGGGTCGGACGATCGCGGACGGATTCTAACGTTACCAACAACGCATCAGATGAACCGGGAACCCCTGCGTCCTCAAGTCTGGTTCGCAGTTCTGCGAGGTCGATTCCCATATAGCGATCAGGTAAACCCGCAATGAGGCGAAGGCTCTTTTCCCGAAGGCTACTCGCAGCAGCCTCATGCTTGGTGAAATGTTTCAGATTCGCCGCTGCCAGTTGAATCAGCGCTTGGAAGAACCGTCCCTGTTCGGTCGTTCGTCCCACCGCATGCCAGAACCCTTCAAAGACCTCATGGCATTCCCACCCGTACGCGAAATTGTATAAATCGATTCCAAAGCGATAGTCCTTGGACTGGGACCAGTCGTCTGGTCGGCAGGGCGTTGGCCTCGGCTCGGGACATCCAAACGAATGGCCCTGGGGGTGCCGTCGCGGATGAGGATTGGTCCCTGGAACGAACCGATAGGCGGGGAAGGGGCTGGATGAGTAGCGCGGCCAATCCGGGTTGGCGGGGGAGGGCTCAACTCCGGCCGCGATCATCTGCATACTCCACCTGGAACACCTGCCGGTCTTCCAGTCGAATCGCCGTCAATTGCCGGCCCCACACACAGCCGCTGTCCAACCCCAAAAGATTTATCTCAATGTGCAAGCCGAGCGCGGCCCAGTGGCCGAAGAGAATGGTGTGATCGCTGCTCCGCCGGTTCGGAATGCGGAACCAGGGAAGGTGTCCGTGAGGGGCGTCGCTTGGAGGGCCGGAGAATCCGGACAAGGCGCCTTCCGGGGTGCAGGTGCGCAGCCGGGTGAGGGCCCGTGTGATGGCTGCCAAGCGTTCATAGCCGGTCAATGACGCATTCCACTGTGGGGTAGGTCCGTGAAAGAGAGCCTCAAGGAATGATCGCGATTCCGGTCCGGCCAGGGTGCGTTCGACTTCCCGGGCCAGGCTCCCGGCATCGTCGACCGACCATTGCGGCAGGAGGCCGGCATGAACCATGACATAGGCGCCTTCGTGATGGTGCAACGGTTGTCGCTTGAGCCAATCGATGAGCTCGGTGCGATCGTCGGCGGCAAGGATGTCTTGGATCGTGTCTTTCGGCCGCAAGGCGACGATCCCTTCCGATACGGCCAGCAAGAACAAATCGTGATTGCCGAGGACGACCTGGACGGAGGGGCCGAGCTGTTTGAGGTAGCGCAGGACGCGAAGAGAATCCGGGCCGCGATTGACCAGATCGCCGACGCACCAGAGGCGGTCTACGGAAGGATCAAACCGGATGAGTTCGAGCAAGCGCTCCAGGGAGCGCGCGCAGCCTTGGATGTCGCCGATTGCGTAGGTGGCCATCGTGTAGAAAAGGAAAGACGATGGTGCGAGGGTATCGCGCGCCGCATTCAAATACAAGCCGGCTTATGCCAGGCGTGAGAACGTCACGCGCGGCGTGGTTCTACGCGGCGCGCCGCTCGTGGTCGCTCTTCGCGCGGAGGTCGCGGATCAGCTGCTCGACACGGTCGGCCGGCAGGGGATGGCTGAAGAAGTAGCCTTGAATGGCGTCGCATCCCTGATCGCGCAGGATGTCGAGCTGCGGCTGGGTTTCGACCCCTTCGGCCAGCACGCGAAGCTTCAATCCATGGGCCATGGCGATGATGGCAATGGCGATCGCGGCCTGTTCGGATTCTGACGCGAGATCCTTGACGAAGGCCCGGTCGATCTTGATGGTGTCGATGGGGAAGCGCTTGAGATAGGCCAGCGAGGAATAGCCGGTGCCGAAGTCATCAATTGACAGGCTGAATCCCATGGTTTTGAGTTGCTGAAAGACCACGACCGCGTTTTCTGCATCGTGCATCGCGGTGCTTTCCGTCAGCTCCAGTTCCAAACGAGCGGGATTGGCCCCGGTCTCACGAACAATCGTGCGAATCGACTCCACGAGATTCGCTTGCTGAAACTGGACCCCCGACAGGTTGACCGCGATGGAAACTTCGCCGAGGCCGTAGGCCCCCCAGGCGACCTGCTGCGCGCAGGCGGTGCGCAACACCCATTGTCCGATTTGGTCGATCAACCCGACCTCTTCGGCCAGTGGAATAAACGTCATGGGAGACACCATGCCTCGTTCCGGGTGCTGCCAGCGGATGAGGGCTTCGACGCCGACGATCTCCCATCGGCGAATGTCGACCTGGGGCTGGTAATGCAGCACAAATTCGCTTCGCTCCAAAGCTTGGCGAA
Organism: Nitrospira sp.; assembly: GCA_030692565.1. NCBI lineage: Bacteria > Pseudomonadati > Nitrospirota > Nitrospiria > Nitrospirales > Nitrospiraceae > Nitrospira > Nitrospira sp. The sequence goes on along the minus strand of JAUYAO010000059.1, from coordinate 85,444 downwards.
GATCCGATTCCAGACTCAGCCGTTCTGCCAAGGCCACATTCATCGACTGGGAATAGAACTGATAGGTGTTCCGTCCCTGCGCTTGCGCCGCATGGACGGCCGCGTCCGCGTTGCGGAGCAGCGTGTCGACTTCCTCACCATCCTGTCCGAGCAGCGCAATCCCGATGCTGGCGGTCACCACCACCTGACGGCCATCGATCTGGTAAGGGGCATTGAGGGATTCCAGGATCCGCTGGGTCACTTTCGCGGCGCTCTGTGCCGAAGCCAGATGGGTCAGGAGCACGGTGAATTCGTCCCCGCCCAGTCGGGAGAGTGTGATGGGCTCCTGATCGTCGTGGCGTGACACCGAGTCGGACTGTCGCACGCAATGGAGCAGCCGTTCGGCCACTTCGCGGAGAATCGTATCTCCGCATTTCGGGCCGAGGGTATCGTTGATGCGTTGAAACCGGTCAAGATTGACGAGGAGAATGGCGCCTTGTGTCTCGTGGCGTTTCTGAGTGGCCAGAGCCTGAGTCACGCGATCCTGGAACAGTTGGCGATTGGGCAACTGGGTGAGGCGGTCGTAGTTCGACAGGAAGTGAATCTGGGCCTCGGCTTTTTTCTGATCGGTGAGCCTGTTGCTCAAACCCATGATCGAGCTGTCTGGTGCCCAGCACGGGCTTCCTGGTGTGCCAAGCCGGGTCTCTTCTTGCTGAGACCGTGAGGGAGTGGAGCTTTCGAGAGGGTCATCCCCCTGCCTTCTTTCCCCTTCCCCGGCCACACCGCTGTGGGGCGCGGCCCGTGCGTCGACTGATCCAGCCCGCCTTTCCGTTTCGCCAGAGCTTCAGCAGATTATGCGTGGCACCGAGCAGTTTCCACTCGCTGGCACAGGCGGCCGTGCCGCGGCGCATAAATCCGTCACAGCCCCGGGCACTCTTGATCTGTCCGAACACTGGGTCCACGGTCTGGCCGCGCTTCTTGTAGAGGCGGCGGCCGTGCTTCGTCAGCAACGTGCGCTCCATGCGGTCGCGGGCCGTCAGCCCCTTCGGATAGCGGCCGCGTGGCGGCGGCTGCTCCCGCAGCGCCTTGCGCTGTTTCCAGTCCTTGTTTGTGGCAATCAACAGGGCGGGCCCGTTCGGATCTGCCTCCATCAGATGGGCCTCGCTGCAATAGCCCGCATCGGCCAGGGCCGTCCCGACCGCTTGCGGATACGCGATGGCCGTGAGATTCGCCTGCGCCCGTTCCAGCATCGGGTGCAATTGCTTGATGTCCTTCTCCTCCTGCGTCACCTCGGCCGCCACGATGATCTGGTCCTCCGTCACCACCGCTTGGGCGTTGTAGCCTTGGACGTACCCGGCCTGCGTCTTCATGATGCGGCTATCCGGATCTGTCACATTGGCCTTGGCGTCGCGGTCCGCGGCCGCCGCGGCCGCCTTCGGTTTGCGGCCTCGCTTCTTCTGCCCAGTGGCGGCCTCTTCGGCCTGCCGCGTCTCGATCTTGGCCTGCTGCTGCTCGGTGGCCGTGGCCGCCTCCTGCGTCAACCGCTCCTGGCACGCGTGCAACCGAGCCAGCCGGCTCTTCCGATCCCGCAAGTCCTCCGGCAGTTCGTCGCCGCACCGCTCCGGGCCATACGGCCGATCCTCAGCCGCATCCGTGGCCTGGGCCTCGGTCAGCATCCGGGAGACCTCTGCGGTGATCGTCTCGACCGTCCGATTCGACGCCAGCGCCGCGTTGGCCTTGATCTTCGTGCCGTCCAACGCCACCACCCCCACCTGCACCAGCCCCGCCTCCGCACAGAGCCGGAGCACCTGCGTAAACAGCTTAGCCAGTTCGATCTCGTGGGTCTGCCGGAATCGGGCTATCGTCGTGTGATCGGGGACCTGATTGGCCGTGATCACTCGAAAGGCCACATCCCGCTGGCACAGCCGCTCGATCCGTCGACTCGACCGCTCCCCCAGGCAGTACGCATAGAGCAACAGCGCCACCCTCATGGCCGGCTCGTACGCCGCCGGTCCCCAGCCATCTGCTCGATAGGTCCGGGTCATGGCCGTCAAGTTCATCTGGGCCACCGCGTCCAGGATGAACCACGCCAGATCGCCTTCCGGCAGCCAGTCCTACAACGCAGGGGGCATCAGATAGAGTTGGTCGCGCTCACCCGGCAAAAAGTGGTGGCCCATCGTGTCACCCTCTAGGAGGTCCTGGGCGCCTACTATACATAGTATTACCTAGGTGTCAAGGGGTTTGTGCAACAGGCTCGGTAATATCCTGAATCGTGCCGACGATGCTGGTCGCGGCGCCGCCTTGTTCGAAGGCCACTTCGGCATAGTGATGGACGACGCGCACGTCTCCGGTGGGCATGTGGACCCGATGATCCTGGCGGAAGGGGGCTCCGGTGGCGATGGCTTGACGGATGCCGGACTCGACCGCCGGTCGATCAGTTTCGTAAATATGACCGAGGAATTCCTCAACCGACAGCGCCGTGGAATAGGGATCCGCGTTGATGCCCAGAATGCGGAACGTTTGGGTGGAGGCGATAAACCGGTTCGTCGACAAGTTCCATTTCCAGTTGCCCAGGCGGGCGATCCGTTGGGCTTCGGCCAGACTCATCTCGCGTTCCAGAAGCTCTTCCACGGCCTGGCTGGCGCGCAGCATATAGCGGACCCGATGGCTGAGCACGAGGGCGTTCCAAGGCTTCGTCACAAAGTCGGTTGCGCCCGCGTCGTAGGCGGTGGCGATGGACTTCACATCGTCGAGGCCGGTCATGATGAGGATGGGTACAGAAGCCCCTCCGGGCAGCTTGCGGAGTGCCGCGCAGGTCGCGAACCCATCCATCCCCGGCATGACGACGTCCAAAAGGATGATGTCGGGTGTTTCCCGCTGAAAGGCCTCGAGGGCTTCCTGTCCTGTCGCGGCATCCTCGACCCGGCATCCGGCTTGTTCCAGCGCTTCCCGCGCAAGCACACGCAATGTGATGTCATCGTCAACGATCAGGGCCAGTGGGGTGGAATTCATTTACGCCGCTCTCCTCTGTCGTTCACCTTCAAAGATGTCGCAGGTTGCGGTAAAGGTCTGTTGTAACTGTCTGCCCAGCCGTTCGGCTTCGGTCCAGGCTAAGGTTTGCTCTCGTGCGCCGGTTTCCAACTGTTTACAGAGGTCCGCGACCTGCCAGGCTCCGAGCGTCGCACTGCGCGATTTCAAACTATGGGCGGTGTCCCGCAGGGAGGCGAAGTTCTTTCCTTGCGTTGCCGCTAGTATCTTATCGACCAATCCCTGCGAATCCTTGAGATAGAGGCCGATGACTTTGGCCAGCAGGTCAGGCGGTCCGGGACGTTGGAGGCTGGTGATGCTGTCCCAACTCTTTGGATCTACGGGAGATTCATTGGTTTGAGGGGCCGGGGCCGCTGGCGGAGCGGCTGATGCCTGAGCGGCATCCACCTGAGTCGGTTGTGACGGAGATGGCAGCCACCGGTGGATCACGGTCCGCAACTGTTCGATGGTGAAGGGTTTACTGAGGTAGTCGTCCATGCCAGCCGCCAGGCAGAGTTCCCGATCCCCCTGCAGGGCATGGGCCGTAAGGGCCACGATCGGAATTCTTGTGCCGGTATTCTGCTCCTGTCGACGGATCGCGCGGGTCGCTGCAAATCCGTCCATCTCCGGCATCTGGCAATCCATGAGGATCACCGAGAAGGACTGGCTCGCAAGCAACTCGATGGCCTGTCGTCCGTTTTCAACGGCTGTGGCGGTACATCCCAGCACCTCCAGCATGCCCAGGGTCACTTCTTGATTCACGGCGTTGTCCTCCGCGAGGAGGATCGAGCCTTGAGGCTTGGCAGGGGTCCGCTCTTCCTGCTCAGGATGGTGACTGAATGAGGAGACCTGGACGGTCTGTCCGGAGAGGGCCCGGTAAAGGTCGGAAGGTCTCACGGGCTTCGTGAGGGTGGCCGCGATCAGCCCGGTGTGGTCTTCCGCCGCGTCCACACGTTCGACCGGCGTCATGAGGATCACGCGGGGGTGATGGTGGCGGAGCGTGTCACGGAGAGCGCGAACGGTGTCGAGTCCGTTTATGCCGGGCATATCGAGATCGAGCACGACCGTGTCGTAGGGGAGACCGTCCTCCAAGGCATTGGCGAGGAGCTGCACCGCCGCCGTGCCTGATTCGGCGACGGTGGAGGTGATTCCCCAGCGGCGCAGCTGGCGGTCCAGCGTGAGGCGAGCCGTCGGACTGTCGTCTACGACCAGGACGCGCTGGTTCGGCAATGCCTGTTTCGAATCCAGCGCACCGGTGCTGCCCAGGTGAGAATGGGCGAGATGCACGGTAAATAAGAAGGTGGCTCCCGATCCCATCTGACTCTCGGCCCAGATTTCACCTCCCATGAACGCGACGAGCTGTTTGGCAATGGCGAGACCGAGTCCGGTGCCGCCGTATTTTCTCGTCGTGGATCCGTCGGCTTGTGAAAACGGCTGGAAAATGTTGCGCAAGGCGTCGGGGGTGATGCCGATCCCGGAGTCTTTGACCGAGAAGCAGAGGACCGATTGGTCTTCCCCCTCTGCAATACTGACGATACTCACGACCACTTCCCCTTGAGCGGTGAACTTAATGGCATTGCCGATCAGATTGATCAGGATCTGGCGGAGTCGAGCCGGGTCGCCTTTGACAAAAGCGGGGACGCTGTCGGCCACATCGGCAATGAGTTCCAGATGCTTCTGATGCGCGGGGGCCGCAAACAATTCGAGCACGTCGTCGACCAGGATGCGCAGGTGGAAATCGGTGTGTTCCAATTCCAGTTTCCCCGCTTCGATCTTCGAAAAGTCGAGAATGTCGTTGATGATATCCAGGAGCGAGTTGCCGGATCGTATGATGGTGTTCGTCAGGCGCTGTTGCTTGGGGCTCAAGGGGGTTTGCCCCAAGAGCGCCGCCAGTCCGAGGACGCCGTTCATGGGGGTCCGGATCTCGTGGCTCATGTTCGCGAGGAATTGCGATTTGGCCACGCTCGCGGCCTCCGCGGCTTCTTTGGCGGTGATCAACTCTCGTTCGACAATTTTGAGCGAGGTAATGTCTGAGGCGATCCCTAAGAATGAGGTGATGTGTCCTTCTGCATCTCGAAGAGCGGTGACGTTCAGCAGGACCGTCAGGCGAGTGCCGTCTTTCCGGATGTAGGTCCACTCATGCTCATTGGGCAGACCTCGCCGGCTTTTTTCGACGAAGACATCGAAGCCCGGTTCGATCGGGACGCCGAGTTCCGCCGAGAAGAGATGCGCGCGCGCCGACACCTCCTCCGGATCGTGGAAGACCGCGAGTGTCTGTTTCCCGATGAGTTCGTCTGTGCGATAGCCGAGTAACGATTCAGCCGCAGGATTGAAGAGGCGAATGATCCCATCGGGCGTGGTGGAAATGATGGCGTGGCCGGCGTTGTCCAGCATGGCTTTTTGAAAGGTGGATAGCTCTTGGAGTGCCGCCTCTGCTCGCTTGCGCTCACTGATATCGGCGATGAACGCGGTAAACGTGAAGCCTGCATCAATCCGGAGCGCGGTCACGGCCAATTCGGCAGGGAATTCCGCGCCATCCCGCCGAAGGGCCATGACTTCAATGCGCTGGTCGAGAATGGGCCCCGCGCCTGTGCGAAGGAAAGTCTCGATGCCTGTGTGATGAGCTGCGCGGAATCGGAGTGGAATGATCGTGTCTGCCAAATTCCGCCCGCAGGCCTCAGCGGCAGACCATCCAAAGATCGCCTCGGCTCGGGGATTCCACTCCACGATGGATCCGCGGTCATTGATCGTGACGACGGCAGCGAGGGCCGAGTTGATGATCATCCTTGTCCGGGCCTCGCTTTTTCGCAAGGCCTCTTCCGCACGCTTCTGCACGGTTACATCGCGGACGGTGGCTTGCAGACTGGTCTGGCCGTGCAAGGTGACGCGTGTGAGTAAGACGGTCGCCGGGAAGTCGGGCCCGTCGATTTTCTTATGGGTCCATTCAAAGAAGTGAGAACCCTTCTGCAGGGCTTGCATGATCATCTTCGGAGCTTTGCTCCCGGACGGTTCGCTGTCCGGTTGGACAGGGGGCGAGACGTCCCAGGGGCCGAGCGTGGCGAAATGTTCGATGCTCCGGGCTCCGAACAGCGCGACCGTGGCCGGGTTACAGGCGGAGAATTTCCAGTCCGGCGGGGAGAGGATCATGATCGCGTCTTGCGATGATTCGAACAGGCCGCGATATTTCTCTTCGTTGTCACGGAGGGCCTGCTCCGCGTTGCGGCGGTCCGAGGCTTCCAAAACGAGCGAGACGGTGTTGGCGACCGAGGTGGCGAACTGTTGTTCTTCCGCAGTCCAGACTCTGGCCGGTCCGATATGTTCGTGGCAGATGACGCCGACCATCTTCCCTTCCGACCGGATCGGGACATCCAGCATAGAGGTAATGCCGAGCGGAATGAGATAGCTGGCGGCGAATTCCGATGTCTTGGGATCGGTCTGGGCCTGGTTGGCGACAATGACATCTTCCGTTGCCAGCTCCGCAAAGTATCGGGGGAAGCCGGTGGCGGGCAGTTCCGCTCCGTTTGAATAGGTCTCGGTCGCCTGCTCGAACAGGTCGGCGCAGCGAATGGCTGAGTGCGCGTCGGTGAAAAACCAGACGCTGGCGCGAGCCACGCGCAGACTCTGCGAGGCGACCCGCGTAATGACGTGGAAGGCGTCGGAGAGTTCTCCGCGATAGAGGTCGCTATTCGTGGCTAGTTCCAGCAGCCCGGCCTGCACCCGTCGGAGCAGCGCTGCGCTCTCTGTCCGTTGTTCTTCCGCCTGTTTCTGGGCGGTGATATTCCGGAACACCAGCACGGCACCGTTCACGACGCCGTCGGTTGAGATGGGCGTGACGACGAGCGAGATCGGCATCATCTGGCCGTCGCCCCGCAAGAGAATGCCATCATCGGTGCGGAAGGGAATGCCTTGTTCGAGCGGCGGAATCGACGTGTCCGTGATGAGGCATTCGTGGCTGAACTCTTCGGGGCCCGGCGAGAGAAAGTGGTACACCGGCTGGCCTGCCAGATTCGCCAGAGGCTCGCCGAGCAACTCTTCGGCCAGCGGATTCATGAGGACGATCTTCCACTGCACATCGACGACGCAGAGCCCGTCGCCGAGCGAGTGGAGGACGGCTTCGAGTTTGTTCCGCTCCTCTGCCAACTCTGTTTCTCCGGACCGCCGGAGGTCTTCGTACAACCCCTGCATCTCCCGAGAGGTGACGTCGAGGGATTGTTCCAGCAGGGCTCTGCCTTGATCGTTTTCGACATAGCTTTGACTGACGCGATCCAGCATAGCCTGCCAGCCTGCCGGGTCCGTCGGGCAAGTTGCCGGGTCGAGGCCCAGTCGCTTCAGTTGTCGTTGCAGCAGTGGATGCATCGTCAGCCTCAGGCGGCCTCTGAAATCGTGGTCAGGGTCATGGTCTGATTGTGGAGATCGCATTGTCCCGTGCTGTAGGGCGAGATCTCGCCATAGGAATAGAATCCGATCTGTGCCGCGCCTTTAGGCAACACATCGAAGGCTGCTTCGACTTCTTCTTCGGTCCGTTCACCCAGCACGAGGCGCCGTCCGACGCAGCTGATGGCAATCGACAGCATCGGCGAAGGCTCCGTGTTCGGGGCGGCCGCCGCAGTGGCCGCGTCGGAGGCGCCTTGAATCAACCGGTCGAAATTGGCGCGCATAAACTGGGCGTAGGCTCCCTCCGGCATATCGCCCGCAAACGTCAGGGATTGAGCGCCCTCGTCGACGGCGAGGATCGTGCGGACCAGCCGTTTGGCGTCTTGCTGCGTCTGCCGGATCGCGAGGGGAAAAAGGAGCGCGGTGCCCGGCAGTCCATTCGCGAGTTCACCCAGGTAGTCTTTGTAGAGTTGGAGCGCCGGCTTCTGGTTCAACTCAAAGAGCACGTTTCCTTTGGAACGGGTGATGAGCCGTTCCGGTCCGAAGAGATCCCATCCGCCTTTGGATCCGTGGGTGAGCCGGATCGCGGAGCCATAGAGCCCGACTGCTGTGACATGACCAGCGACCGGAAGTCCGTCTTTAATGACCCAGGTCCGCTTAAACCGGTCGCCGTCGCCCGCCAAGCCTCCCGAGACCACCACCTGTGCCGGGAGTACTGCGTTCAGTCCGCGGATCAGTTCACTGCCGTTGACGCCCAGTCCGTCGGAGAGCACCAGGACGCCGCGGAGCGCGGGATCCATCAATTGATGTGCAAGCGCCTGTGCCGCTTCGAAGGAATGGCCTGGATCGGTAACCTGAGCCGACGCAGTACGGACGGTGGTGGAGTCGAACTCTACGAGTCCGACGACCAGGGTATCGTCCTGAACTTGCGTGCCGAAAATTTCCCCTGAGCTGGAGCAGCCGATGGCCGCGGCGCCGGCGTAGGCGGTCAGGACTGTTTGGATGGGGCCCGGAGCGTCCATCAAGTGCGAAGGGCCGAAGAGAATAACGAGTGTCCGCGCAGGATCCTTGAGAGGATGGCTCGCGATTGGAGTGTGATGAGATGCTGGATACGTACACGTCGAGAGTTTCATGCTGCCTCCTGTGAGAATCCCAATCTCTTTGGCTGAGCCATGCTGTCTCAAAATTCCCGGGCTCGTTGCGCAACGGCCAGAGTTCTAGATAAATGGCGGCACCCGGCAGTCGGGCACACGCATCCCTTCAAGCAGTGTATCGGTGGGTAGTGACAGTCGCTTGAGGACTGGTTGAGTTAGAAAATGAAGAAAACGAAACGGAACTTGGGTGAATCTGTAGAAACTACGGAAGTGGAGGGAGGATTATTTGTGAGAGTGGGCTGCGGCTAGGGGTATTTCGCTTCGATCTTGCTTGAGAGTCCCCCACGCGCGGTGAATCCGCCGGTGACTGTAGCCCAGACGGGTCGGCAGGACTTCACGACATCTTGGAGAATCCGATTGACGGCGTTCTCGTAGAAAATGCCGAGGTTGCGGTAGGCGTGGATATACATCTTGAGTGACTTGAGTTCGAGGCAGGCTTTGTTGGGCATGTAGTGGATGGTGACGGTGCCGAAATCGGGCAGGTTGGTCTTGGGGCAGATCGCGGTGTATTCTGGGATCTCGATCGTGATCTCGTAGCCCTTATACTGATTGGGGAAGGTTTCAATGTCGGGGAGCGCCGCGGTAATGCCGCTTTTCGCATGCCGTTCGTTGTACCCCAACTTCGTTGTTTTCGAGTTGCTTCGCGCCGCTTCACGTTTCACGAGTCACGCCTCACGTCTTTTAGAGTTGTTTCATCCAATCGGTCTGCCCGATTTTCTCGAGTTCAATAAACATCGACACCCAGGGGCATTTCATTTCCGGATAGACTTCGCAGAGGCCGCCTTTGCGCACGCCCCCGCAGGGGCCATGGGCCATGAACTTCGGGCATTCGGCCTTGAGCGTGTGATCCGGGATGGGAGGGCGCTTGTGCACACCGCCGACATGGGCTCCCGCGTCGTCTTCGCCGGGAATCAAAACTCGATTTGGCATAGTCCGTCAGTCTAACCGGATTGGCGGTGATCGGCAATCGTCAGGAGAAAATTCCCCCGGGAAGTTTCCACTGTATCCCAGAAACGGGTTCTCCTGGGGGTTCTTGTTGGGGCGAATGGCCTATCCGGTCTGCCTGGGCCTAGGCCTTCTTTCGGATGTCGTGGGCCTTCTGAGAAGTTGCGTTGAATATCAGGCCGTTATAGTATTTTCACAGTGCTGGCAGTTGAGGGGCTGATCGGAATATATAATTGACAGTCTTTTTTCAGCTTTGCTAGGATGCCGTGGCGCAATTGATAGATCAGACTCGGTTGTGTGTTGTCCATCCTCATCGTCCTACAGGGTTTATTCGTCTCTCGCGATTGAGTTGAACCATACGCAACGGTTGCCGTTGCAGTGACATAAGGGAGGTGCCTGATGAGTCTCGATTATGTGAAGTTTACAAACGGCTTTGAGAAGTTCATGCCGAAAGAATATCGGGATATGGTCGAACATGGTCCGTTCGGCAAGAAGGTTTCCGTCTCCCAGATGGGAAGTTTCAAGGAAATTTTAGAAGAGCATCCGATGTGCGCCGGCTGTGCGATGACCTTGTTCATCCGCCTGGCCATGATCGCCGTGCCGAATCCTGAAGATACGATCATGGTGGGTACTGCCGGATGCGGTCGTTTGGCGATTTCGCAGGCCGCGATCCCTTTCGTGTACGGCAACTACGGCGACCAGAATGGTGTGGCCAGCGGGTTGTCTCGCGGTCTCCGCCTCCGGTTCGGCGATAAGCCGAAGGATGTGGTCGTGATGGCCGGCGACGGCGGCACGGCCGACATCGGATTCCAGCAAGTGTTGCACTCCTGGTTCCGCAAGGAACGATTCACCACGATCATGTTGGATAACGAAGTCTACGGAAATACCGGCGGTCAGGAAAGCGGTATGACGAGCCGTGGCGCGGTATTGAAGATGGCCCCCTTGGGCAAGAAGTTCGAGAAGATGGATATGCTGCAGATGGCGAGGGTGGCCGGATGCGCCTATGTCGCCACCGTCGTCCCGAACAATCCCCGCCGTGTCGAGAGCGTCATCAAGAAAGCCGTGCTGATCGCCCGTGAAGTGGGCTCTGCTTACATTCAGGCCTACACCTCCTGCAACATTGAGTATGCGATTCCGACCGACAAGGTCATGGAAGACGCCAAGACCGTTGAAAACGATCGGTATCAGTTCACGGAGTATGTCAGCGAAGAAGCGAAGCAGTACTTGGCTGAGCGTTATGGCTATAAGGAATTTCTTCCGAAGCCGGCCGCTCCCGCAGCCGCTATTCCCAACAAAGCATAAGCCTGACCGGTAAGGAGGATTGCCCATGGCAAAGCGTTTCAACATTCGGATGGCAGGCGTCGGTGGACAGGGTGTCGTGACAGGATCGCACATCCTGAGCACCGCGGTCATCAACGCCGGCGGGGAAAGCACGATCGTTCCGTTCTACGGATCGGAAAAGCGCATGGCGCCGGTCGAGAGTTATGTGCGGGTCTCTGATGAACCGATCTACGAGATCGGCGAAATCACGTTTCCCCACATCATCATCATTTTCCATCCGCAGGTTATTACGCATGGTAAGTCCTACACGATGCCCTTCTACTTCGGTCTGAAGGAAGATGGGATCGCGCTGATCAACAACGATGGTCCGATGAACCTGCACAAGGACCAGGCGGCTGAGCTGAAAGAGCGCCGCGCGAAGCTCTACTACTTCCCGGCTACGAAGCTTTCGTTGGAAGTGGCGGGGATGGACCTTGCCACGAACATGGCCTTGATGGGCTGCATCGGAGCGATCACCGGGTTGACGAACATGGCCGGCTTGGAGCAGGCCGTGAAAGACCGGTTCCTCGGAAAAGGATTCGTCGTTTCCGGCGGAACGGCGGCGTTGGATAGCGTGGTGGAACGAAAGTTCAAGAAGAAGCAGGAATTGATTGATAAGAACGTGGCCGTGATGCGGGCCGGGTGGAACTACGCCGTTGAGCACGGATGGGCGGCTCCCGACGTGAAACGTGTCGAGACGCCAGTCGCCGCCGCTGCCAGTGCGTAATAGCGATACAGAAGGAGTTTCCCATGTATCTCGTAGCTGATATCAACGTTGAAATTTGTGCCGCAAAGAGCTGCAAGCTCTGCACGCAGTATTGCCCGGAAGCCAACACCATCCAATATAGCGAGGAGATGGGGAAGGACAAGGGCTTCAAGTACGGTTCTGCATACGTGGCGGTGGATCGTTGTAAGGGTTGTGCGCAGTGCGTGTGGGTCTGCGACAACATGGCTAAGAACAACGCCATTAAGATGATCATGATCGATCAATTACCGTTGGCCGCCATCACCGACAATATTACCTATGGCGACAAGAGCACAACGGCGGTTTTGGTAAGCCCTAGCGTCTGATCATTCGGCAAGAAAGGGGAACGGGCGTGGCAACAACGCAAGATAAGAGAGAGAGAATCATTGTTCCGGGACCGGCTGGATTTCATCCTCCGTCCGCTGCACAGCTTGGTGTGTCGCTGCCCGATCCAGGCGAAGGCTTGTTTTACGGACTGCTGGAACCCAATGAGGATAAGGTCATCGAAGAGATGGCCCGGAAGATGTTGACCAGTCCCAACGCCACGCTCTTCCCAGGGCCGATGGTGTTGTGGGCCTGGAATGAACATGCCATTGAAAAGGCCAAGGCCACGCTGGAAATTGCCGCCCAGATTCCGAACGTGATGATTATCCCGATGCCGGACTACCGGCCCAAATATCCCAAGATCGATCCGGAAGAGGTCATCAATCCCAATCACCCGAATTTGACGATTTGGGGAAATAAGATTGAGGCTTGTATCTTCATCGGCGTGCATTGCCATTATGCCAATCTGACGTTGAAGATGATCCGTGCGGGAACGAATTGCTGCACGATGGCGATCTGCGCCGAGCAGGGCCACGAAGATGCCATGTTGACGATCCGTGATTCGGATGTGCTCAAGCTGAAAAAGACCGCGCAGATCTTCAAGAAGATTCGTGAGGAAATGGAGATCAAGTTGCCGGAAAACGGCGAGAATGTTCGGTTTACCGGAACGCAGTCCAAAGTCCACGGTGGAAAGACCCACACCAATCCGTTGACCTTTATGCCCACGGTTGCCGGAGTCGGCAGCGCGGGTACGTTTGGCCATTCGGCTGAACAGATGAAGCGTGAAGGGTAAGGATCGGGATCACGGGCGCTATAGCCAAGAGGTGCAACGATGAGCGAAGCTGAAGTCAAAACGAATCCCCCGGGTGCTCCTGCTGCCACTGTGGCGCCGGCTAAGAAAGATCCGCATGCCGAAGCCAAACGGCAAAAGGTCGTCAGCCCTGAGTACTTGTTTCACGAAGCCCCGAGGACGAAGGAATTTATTACGGGCAGCGAAGCCGCGAAGGAAGCCATTCGCCGGTCGAATGTGGATCTCGCCATTGCCTACCCGATTACACCTCAGAGCGAAACCATGCAGCTCGTGGGTGTGCTCTACGGCGAAGGATATGTAAAAGAGTACTATCGCGGTGAGGAAGAAGTCGGCGTCATGGCCGCCATCGCCGGAGGATCCCGCGCAGGCGTTCGCTGCTATACCGCCACTGCGGGACCTGGGACCTTGAGAGGTCTCGAAGGCATTGCCTCGTGGCCAGGCCATCGGTTGCCGGCCGTGGCGATGTTCACCTGCCGCGTGGTCAATGCTCCGCTCGCGATTCAGCCGGATAATATTGAAGTCTCCTATCTCCTCAATTGCGGTATGATCGTGTTCCATGCTGAGAATCAGCAGGACATGTTCGATTTCACGATGGCCGGGTTCGTCATCAGCGAGAAGAACGATGTGACCCTGCCGGTCGGTGTCTGCTGCGATGGATTCTTTGTCACGCATGCTCGTGGCTATGTGCGCATGCAGGATCGCAGCATGAAGCTGCCTCCGCGTGAGGCCTGGCGCGGCGCGGTGCCCGTCCTTGATGCGGAGAATCCTCCCGCGCGTCTCTCGCGCGACGCCCCGGTTCAAAAGTCGAACTTCATGGCGTACAACATTCACGCGGTCTGGCAGCAGGAAGTGTGGGCTGCGGTTGAACGGTCCCGCAAGTATATCAATCAGTATATGGGCGGGTTGCTCACGGCCGAAAATGTGGACGGTGCCGAGGCTGTGATCATTGCGTCAGGAAGCGCCGCCGCTCAGTCCCGCGAAGCGGTCCGTATTTGCGCAGAAAAGGGCATTAAGATCGGCCTGATCAAGGTACGTTCGTTGCGGCCGTTCCCGACGCAGGAACTGCGGGAGCTCTGCGAAAATGCCAAGCTGATTGTGGTGCCCGAGTTCAATTATGTCGGTTGGCTGGCCAAGGAAGTGGCGACCGCGATTTATGGCTATTCCAAGGCCAAAATCATCGGTGGGCCGCGGGTCTATGGTGGGCAGTCCATGCCGGTCGAATTGATTGTGGACGAAGTGGAGTCCGGACTCACCGGTAAGAAATCCACGAACGTTGCGATGTCTTCTGTTATGGGCGGGGCCGTCAATCAAGACGACGTGTCCCATTTCATGCGCAGCATTTAATCGAAGCTACCCACGCAATGAAAAGGCCCGCCGGGGATCACCCGGCGGGCCTTTCGTTTTCTCGGAAGCAGTGGGCTCGATCAATCGACGCGCCGGCTGTTACCCCTGCAGATCGTCCTCGATCAGCTCCTCGCTGGCGGGCATCCCGTGAGCGACGTATTTGGCATAGGATAAATAAATCGACGCGCTGTCGCGCATGGCTTTGGTTCCGTTGCTCATGCGATGCAGTTTGTCGGATCCCGGCGGCTCCGAATTGCGAAGGTGGTCGACGTGATCATGCAGCACCAATGTAAAGCGCTCCATGGCCATCTCGACTTCCCTGTAGGCTTGCAGCAATGATTCACTCATGATTGTTCTCCTCGGGAAGTGAGCATACACTAGGTCGGTATGGCCTTCAACCAACGCCGGACAGTGGCCCGTCTCTCACCGATCCTCCTCAACGCCATTGAGCAGGTCGCCTCCAGTTCTGTCAGGAGCGGCATGGATCGCATTGCGGAAGCCGTAGCCGAACTCTCGAGACTCTTTACAAAAGATCGCGCCTCACTGAGATCCGACTATCTCGATCATCCGGGGCATGCCGCAGCCTATCTCAAATACTTCCTGCCGGTAAACCTGTCCAAGATTCAGGTTCTGCTCGACGAAATGCCGCCGGCCTGGCCGGAGCAAGCCTCCGGTCGTTCGATCCGCATTCTTGACGTGGGGTCGGGACCGGGCGCAGGGGTGCTGGCCGTCCTTGATTGGTTCCATCAGCATTGGTCGGAGCGAATCAAGGACCTCACCGTTGTCGCGGTCGATGGTTCAACAGAAGCGCTGAAACAGGCGAGGAGCCTCTGGGAGGTCTACGGCCGGGAATCTGGAGCTATTGACGGAAGACTGATTACCCATGAGGGAAATCTTGAGCGATTGCCGAATGGGGGGTGGCTCAGTCAGGTTGAACAGCACGCTCCCTATGATCTGATCATTGCGGCGAATTGCCTGAACGAACTCTACTCCCGAAATGCCGATCCTGTGCAGGCAAAAGTAGGACTCGTGACGCAGCTTCTGGCAAGGTTAGCTCCGACCGGCACGCTGATGATCGTCGAGCCGGCTTTACGGGATACCTCGAGAGCGCTGCATCAGCTACGGGATCGATTGATTCAGGAACAGCTGTGTACGCTCTATAGCCCCTGTCTCCACGAAAACAGTTGTCCGGCACTGGTAAATCCGTTCGATTGGTGCCATGAAGAGCGAGTCTGGGAGACCCCGCCAGGAATTCAACAAATTGACGACGCGGTGGGTTTTGTAAAAGACGCCTTGAAGTTTTCGTATCTCCTGCTCCGAAAAGACGGGCGAACCATCGTCGAGCGTAGGCCGGATGTCTATCGCGTCGTGAGTGAGTTGCGGGAGTTGAAAGGTGAGAAGCGGGCGTGGCTCTGCAACGAGTTGGGGCGGTCGGAAATCGGACGTCAGGATCGCTTGCAATCTGAATCGAATGCGCCGCTGGATGACTGGCATCGCGGTGCGATCGTGCGCATTGAGCGAGTCGTGCGGAAAGAGCGGGAAGGGAAAGTGTCGGCGGTGGGACGAATCGAGCGCGACGGGACCGTGCAGATAATTCGATCGATCTGATGAAGCGCGTTAGTCCGCTTCCGGCTCTGAACTGCCGTGCTGGTGGCTGACGCGGTCCTCGTCGAACATTTCTGCCATTTCGGCGGCGATCATATCGCGATCATTGGGCACGGAAATAAGGGGGATTTCCTTGCGGACCTTCGGTGCCGCCGCTGGTTCCTGCTGTTTGTTCTTATCTTCCATAATTTCAGTATACACCCGCAGGCTGACTTAAGGGGAGTTATTCGAAGGCTTCCAATGACGATTGCTCGGGGAATTGGGCCTTGCAGCCGAGACAGGTCACAAAGTAGATCGCTTCACGAACCGACATGGTAATACGAAAATCCAATGAGACTCCGCGGTGTTGACAGGTGCGGCAGGCGATTTCTTTGAGGCGATAGGGAATATCCGGCTGGGTGCGCTGGTAAAACTCCATGTCAGTATAGACAGGAAAGCTGTAGCGGCATTTTATGCAGACGCCGCGCCACTCGCCATCCGGCTGCATGAAACGGCGGTCGATCCCGAACCGATCATCCTTACAAATGGCGCAGTGGACCGAAGTCAGTCTCTGTTCAACTTCTTCCGGTGAGAGAGAAGGCATTCAGTTCCCCTTATCGTTATGAACGGATAGGTGAGTATAGCGAGGGGGTTCAGTAGACTGCAACGGCGAAGCCGATCAGCCGTGATTTCCTTGACCCGTTCCACGCAATCCTATACTTAGATTGCTATGCATGTGATTTCTGAAACCTTGATACTTGGCAATATCGACGATGCTCGGAACCCCATGCCGGGAGTTACCGGACTGTTGCTGGTGGCAGAAGAGTTTAAAGTTGAGCCTCCTGCCTGGTTGGACTACGAGTATATTCCATTTAAAGAGTTTTCAGCCGTCGACCCTGCTCGGCTCGACCGTGCGGTGACGTGGCTCGAAGCGCGTGCCGCAGGAGCCAGAACGCTGGTCTGCTGTCGTGCGGGGATGGGGCGGTCTGCGTCCGTCTTGATTGCCTATTTTTGCTGTAACCAAGGCCTGTCCTATGAAGAGGCCGTGGCGTTTGTCAAAGCCCGTCGGCCTGGAGCGATGCCGCTTCCTCAGTTGCAGACGACCATTGAGAACTTAATCAACCTGCGTGCCAATCGAGCCGGCAAGAAATCAGGATCCACGTCTGCCCCGCGTGCCGTGTAGCTCGTCTAGGTGAGGTCGTTCCAGTATTGCGTTTCCCTCCGTTCGCATGGCGTAATGATTTGTGTCGATGCGCCATCTCTTTTCATCGCGTAAAGGGCCCTATGCCTGAACTTCCCGAAGCCGAGGTCGCGGCTCGTCAACTTCGTGCGCGCTTGATTGGAGCGCAGGTTACCGGTGTCCTCGTCGGGAGGTCCGATATCGTTCGCGAGGGCGGCGATACGGATTGGTGGTATCCCGGGAGTGTAGTGACGGCGGTCGATCGATACGGCAAGAGTGTGGCGATTGAATTTGAGAAAGCGGGGGACAGGCGCTATCTCGTGGCAGAACTCGGGATGACCGGGCTGCTGCTATTCCCGGCCGTGTCGATCAAGTTCCCCCAGCATGTGCACTACACGATGCATTTCGATTCCTCGTCGACCGGTTCATTGCGCTATTGGAACCCGCGCCGGTTCGGACGGCTTTCCTTGCTGGATCGCGCGGGGCTCGATCGCTATCTGGCCAGGCGGTTTGGATGCGACCCGCTTCATGTCACCGGCGAAGAGTTTGCTCAGCTGCTCCGCCGCTCCCGACGTCGCTTGAAGGCGGTGTTGATGCATCAACAAGCGATCGCGGGTATCGGAAACATTTATGCGAATGAGGCCCTGTTTCGAGCGCGCTTGCATCCGAATGTGATCGCGAGTGAGCTTGCACCTTCTGCCGCCAGCCGTCTCCACCATGAGATGCAATCGATTCTAATACAGGCCATTGAGTGCGGGGGGTCCAGCGTGAAGGATTTCTTTGCTCCGGACGGTTCCGAAGGGACGTATAAGCAACGCCACCTCGTGTATGGCAAGGAGGGGCTCCCTTGTCCGGGGAAATGTGGGGCCCTAATCCGGCGCATACAAAGCGAGCGAAGTTCATTTATTTGCACCACCTGTCAGAAGATTCGGACGCGTCGTTGAGATTGCCCCTGAGATCATGTACGCAATGAACGAAGTGCGGCGGTGCTATCTGGAGTATATATCCTAATGATTCAATGTGTTACGTGCTGCTTGCCTATTATGGGCAAGTTGACGGACTAGGCCTTTTGAGCTTCCCCAAGTTAGTACCTCTGGTGTATTGAGTCATCCCTGCGATTTCGCTACAATCCGGCTCCCTTATCGCTGGTTTCCACTACGCTGAAGGAGTGTCGTCATGGCCAAGGTGCTTGAAGGTCCCGGAATGGGGCTGATGAAGAAGTGGGGGATCAACGTCCCCAATTACGTCGTCGTCACATCTGTCGATGAGTTGACGAAGCTGGGGCAAGCGAATGAATGGCTGAAGAAATCCAAGCTCGTCGCCAAGGCCCACGAGGCCCTTGGGTCGCGGTTTAAGCTTGGTTTGGTCAAAGTCGATCTGGATTTCAAGGCAGCGGAAGCCGCGACCAAGGAAATGATCGGCCGCCAAGTCGGGAGCATCACGGTGACGCAGGTCATCGTGTCAGAAATGATTGCCCACAAGGAAGAATATTATTGCGCCGTGAAATCCACGCGCGAGGGCAGTGAAATTCTCGTCGCGAATTGCGGCGGCATTGAAGTCGAATCGAATTGGGAACGGGTTAAGCGGCTCTGCCTCGAGATCGGGCAGGCCCCTTCCGCCGAGGCACTCGAAAAGCTTTCGAAAGAGGCGGGATTTACCGGGCCGCTGACCAAGAAAATGGCCGAGTTTGCCGGGAAAATGTTTGCCTGCTTCGATAGTGAAGATGCGCAGTACCTGGAGGTCAATCCCGTCGTGACTCGCGCGGGCGATGGCGAACTGGTGGCGCTGGATGCGGTGACTTTGCTCGACGGCGATGCCAAGTTCCGCCATCCGGATTGGAATTTTGCGTTTGCGGCCGAGTTCGGCCGGGCCTACTCCAAGCAGGAAGAGGAGGTCATGGCGGTCGACAGCAAGATCAAGGGCTCGGTCAAGTTCATCGAAATTCCCGGTGGTGATACGGCGATGCTGCCAGCCGGCGGCGGTGCCAGCGTGTACTACTCCGATGCGGTCGTGGCCCGCGGCGGTAAGTTGGCGAACTATGCCGAATACTCCGGCGATCCACCCGACTGGGCGGTTGAAGTGCTGACGGAGAAAGTCTGCTCCTTGCCTGGAATCAAGAACATCATTGTCGGCGGCGCGATTGCCAATTTCACCGACGTGGTGAAGACGTTCGGCGGCATCATCAACGGATTCCGCAAAGCCAAGGCGGAAGGGAAGCTCAAGGGCGTGAAGATCTGGGTGCGTCGCGGAGGCCCGCGAGAGAAGGAAGGGCTCGACGCGATGCGCGCGCTCAAGGACGAAGGGTTCGACATCAGTGTCTTCGATCGCAACACGCCGCTCACCGACATTGTCGATAAAGCGCTTCAGAAATAGTGACGCGTCACGCGTGACAAGTGACCAGAGGGACGATCTCGTCGCTCGTCACCAGTCACTCGTCACAGTATTGAAGAGGAGATCCCGATGAGTATCCTGGCAAACAAAGATACCTATGTGGTCATTCAGGGCGGCGTGGCAGGCGTCAACGCCGCGCGCCGGATGGCCGAGTTCTGCTATCTGATCAAGCGTTCGCTGAACGTCCTGGCCTTTGTCTATCCGCCGGATGCCGGCAAGACGCACGAGATTCCCTACGGAAGCGGTCTGGTTGCAGTCCCCATCTATAAAACGGTCGCCGAAGCCACCAAGCACCATCCTCAGATCAATACCAGCCTCGTCTACATCGGTGCCGATCGTGCCATGAAGGGTGGGATGGAAGCCCTCGACGATACGCACATCAAGGTGGTGTCGATGATCACGGAAGGCGTGCCAGAGAAGGACGCCAAGATCCTCGGGGCCCATGCCAGAAAGCTCAGCAAGGTGTTTAACGGCCCCTCGTCGATCGGTATTGTGTCGGCCGGATCCTGCCGCCTCGGTGTCATCGGCGGTGCGTTCGATAATCTCGTGTTGTCCAAGCTCTATCGCGAAGGTTCTTTTGGCGTCATCACTAAGTCTGGCGGTCTCTCCAACGAAATTATCTGGATCTGTTCGCAGTTTGCTGACGGCATTACGACGGCCATCGGCATCGGCGGCGACGCCTATCCGGGAACTGACTATGTGAGCTATCTCGAAATGTTCGAGAACGATCCGCAGACGAAAGCGGTCATCATTGTCGGCGAAATGGGCGGCGATCTCGAAGAGCGCGCGGCTGAGTGGTACGGCGCCAAGAAGCGGCGCGTGAAGTTGATGGCTGTGGTCTCCGGCTTCTGCCAGGAAAGTTTGCCGAAGGGAATGAAGTTCGGTCACGCGGGCGCGAAAGAGGGATTGAAGGGCGAAGGGTCGGCCCGGTCCAAGTCCGATGCCCTCAAAAAGTCCGGTGCGATTGTGCCGGCGACCTTCGGGGCGCTCGGTCCGGCGATCAAGGACGTCTATCAGGACATGTTGAAGTCCGGCCAGGTAAAGGAACCGGTCGAGCCGGCCTCACTGCCGAAGTTGCCCAAGAGTATTGAAGCGGCCATGAAGGCCGATGAAGTCATGGTCACTCCGTTGATTCGCACCACGATCAGCGACGATCGCGGAGACGAACCCTGCTACGACGGATATCCCGCGTCCGAGCTCATCAACAAGGGCTACGAAATTCCCCATGTCGTCGGACTCTTGTGGGACAAGCGGTTGATCTCCAAGCAGGAAGCCGAAATCATCAAGCGCATCATGATGCTCTCAGCCGACCATGGCCCCTGCGTGAGCGGTGCGTTGGGGACGATCATCGCGGCCTGCGCCGGGATCGGCCTGTCCCAGTCAGTGGCCGCGGGGCTCATCATGATCGGCCCCCGCTTCGGCGGCGCCGTCACCGATGCCGGACGCTTTTTCAAACATGCCGCCGATAACAAGATGACGGTCGATGAATTCCTGACCTACATGAAGAAGAATCATGGCCCGGTGCCCGGCATCGGCCATCGCGTGAAGAGCCTCCGCAATCCGGACAAGCGGGTGAAGGAGTTGGTGGGGTATGTGAAGAGCCTGCCCATCAAGACCCCGTGCCTCGACTTTGCGTTGCAGGTCGAGCAGGTCACGGCGGCGAAGAAGGATAACTTGATCCTCAACGTGGACGGAACGATGGCGGCCGTGTTGGTCGATATCGGATTCCCGGTCGATAGTTTGAACGGATTCTTCATCCTCTCGCGGACGATCGGCTTGATCGGCCACTGGGTGGATCAGAAGCGTCAGGACAGCCGCCTGATTCGGCTGTTCGACTATCTCGTAAACTACGCAGCCCCGAAGCGACGTGAAGTGCCGCCGCTGAAATAGTCGCGAAGCAGCGAGTGCTGTATCGTGGGTCGTCGCTCCTGCTACCGACCCATCGCTCAGGACTCAAAACTATAAAGGAGTGAACTCCCATGTCGATGGATCTAGCCAAGAAGCTCTACGCCAAGATGCCGGACGTGTTTGCCAAGGCCAGAAAGAAGTTCGGTCGCGGCCTGACGCTGGCCGACAAAATTTTGGTCTCCCACGCAGATAACTTTGACACGCAGACCTGGGAGCGCGGCAAGGCGATGTTGGCCTTGCGCCCGGATCGCGTGGCGATGCAGGATGCGACGGCGCAGATGGCTATCCTGCAGTTCATGCAGGCGAACAAGAAGCAGGCGGCTGTGCCCAGCACAATCCATTGCGATCACTTGATCCGTGCCGAGATGGGTTCCGAGAAGGACCTGCTCCGCGCGATGGACGAGAACAAGGAGGTCTATAACTTCCTCGCGTCCGCTGCGAAAAAATATGGCATCGGATTCTGGAAGCCGGGCGCCGGTATCATTCACCAGGTCGTGCTGGAGAATTACGCGTTCCCTGGCAGCTTGATCATCGGGACCGACTCCCACACGCCGAACGGCGGCGGATTGGGCGGATTGGCCATTGGAGTCGGCGGCGCGGATGCCGGCGAAGTCATGGCCGGGCTGCCCTGGGAAGTGCTCCATCCGAAGTTGATCGGTATTCGCCTGACCGGCAAGTTGAGCGGCTGGGCGTCCCCCAAAGACGTGATCCTCTATCTCTGCGGCCTGCTGACGGTCAAGGGCGGAACCAACAAGATCGTCGAGTACTTCGGGCCCGGCGCCGAGACCATCAGCGCGACCGGCAAAGGCACTATCTGCAACATGGGCGCGGAACTTGGTGCGACGACCTCCGTATTCCCCTTCGATCAGAAGATGGTGGCCTATCTGAACATCACGGATCGTGCAGACCTTGCCAATCTCGCCATGGCGAACAAAGAATTGCTCGTCGCGGATCCTGAAGTTTCGCAATCGCCGGAGAAGTATTACGACCAGATCGTCGAAGTGGACCTGTCGAAACTGGAGCCGCATGTGGTCGGTCCTCATACGCCTGACCTTGCCCGGCCCATCTCCAAGATGGCTGCCGAAGCGAAGGAAAAGGGCTACCCCATCGAGGTAAAGGCCGCCCTCATCGGCAGCTGCACGAATTCCTCCTATGAAGACATCAGCCGGTCGGCGCACATTGCCAAGCAGGGCATGAAGGCCGGTCTGAAGGCGAAGGCCTCGTTCCTCGTGTCGCCGGGCTCCGAGCGGATCTATCGCACGATGAAGCGCGACGGGTTCCTGGAGACCTTCGAGAAGATGGGCGGCACCGTCCTGTCGAATTCCTGCGGTCCCTGCATCGGTCAGTGGAAGCGCGCTGATGGTGTAAAGGGCAAGGCGGACTCGATTGTCAGTTCGTTCAATCGCAATTTCCCCGGCCGCAACGACGGCATCAACGAAACCTTGTCGTTCCTTGCCAGCCCCGAAGTGGTCACGGCCTATGCGCTCTCCGGTGACTTGGGCTTCGATCCGGTCAATGGCACGCTCAAGGGTGCGGACGGGAAAGAATTCAAGCTGGAGCCGCCGCAAGGTGAAGAGCTCCCAGCAAAGGGCTTCGCGAAGGGCGAAGAAGGCTTCGTTGCGCCGGCCGAGAATGGCGATGGACTCACCGTCGATATTCCGCCGACCAGCGAGCGCTTGCAGCTCTTGCAGCCCTTCCCCCGTTGGGACGGGAAGGATTTCGAGAAGCTCCCGCTGTTGATCAAGACCAAGGGGAAGACGACCACCGACCATATTTCGCCGGCCGGTCCCTGGCTGAAGTTCCGCGGCCACTTGGACAAGATCAGCGACAATATGTTCCTGGGCGCCAATAACGCGTTTTCGTCCGAGCCGGGCAAGGGGACCAATGTCCTCACCGGCGAGTCGAACCTGACCATCGCGCAGATTGCCCGGGCCTACAAGGCGAAAGGAATCGGCTCAATCGTGGTAGGTGACGAGAACTATGGCGAGGGCAGCAGCCGTGAGCATGCGGCGATGTCGCCGCGATTCTTGAACGTCAAAGTCGTGCTGGTCAAAGGTTTCGCACGCATCCATGAAACGAATTTGAAAAAGCAGGGGATCTTGGCGTTGACCTTCTCTGACCCGAAGGATTACGAGAAGATCGAGCAGCAGGACCGTATCAGTGTGACGGGGCTGAGCAGCTTGGCTCCCGGCAAGCCGGTGCAGGTGACGATACACAAGACGGATGGCAAGGCGCTCACCATCCAGGCGAACCACAGCATTACTGAGCAACAGATTGCGTGGTTCAAGGCTGGTTCGGCGTTGAACGCGCTGAACTAACAAATCGGGGCAGAGGGAGAGCCATGAGCACAAAAGCGGACAAGATCATCTACACCAAGACCGATGAAGCGCCGATGTTTGCGACGTATTCGTTCTTGCCGATCATCAATGCCTTCAGCAAGGCAGCCGGTGTGTCGGTGGAACTGCGGGATATCTCGCTGGCCGGCCGCATCCTCGCGGTGTTTCCGGAATACCTGACGCCGGAGCAAAAGCAGCCGGATGCACTGTCCGAATTGGGCGAACTGGCCAAGAGGCCGGAAGCCAATATCATCAAGTTGCCCAACATCAGCGCCTCGTTGCCCCAGATACAGGGAGCCATTAAGGAATTACAGAGCCAGGGTTACAAGCTGCCCGAGTACCCGGAAAATCCGAAGGACGATAAAGAGAAGGACATTAAGTCCCGTTACGACAAAGTCAAAGGCAGCGCCGTCAATCCGGTATTGCGCGAAGGCAACTCGGATCGCCGCGCGCCCTTGTCCGTCAAGGCCCACACGAGGAAACATCCGCACAAAATGGGCGCCTGGAGTCCGGACTCCAAATCGCATGTCAGCCATATGAAGGGCGGGGACTTCTTCTCGAATGAGAAGTCGATGACGACGACGGCGGCCACCGATGCCAAGATCGAGTTCGTGGGCCAGGACGGCAAGACCACGGTGCTCAAGCCGAAAGTGGCCTTGCAGGCAGGGGAAGTGGTCGACGCGACCTTCATGAGCGTCAAGGCGTTGCGCACGTTCCTCGAAGAGCAGATTCAGGATGCGGCCAAGCAGGGTGTGCTGTTCTCGCTCCATATGAAGGCTACGATGATGAAGGTCTCGGATCCTAAGATCTTCGGTCATGCCGTGACGGTCTACTACAAAGATGTGTTTGCGAAGCACGGCGAGACGCTCAAAAAGCTGGGTGTGGATCCGGACAACGGCATCGGTGACCTCTATGCGAAGATCAAGGCCTTGCCTGAGGATCAGCGTAAGGCGATCGAAGCCGACATCCAGGCGGTGTACAAGCAGCGGCCTCCGATGGCGATGGTGAACAGCGACAAGGGCATCACCAATCTGCACGTGCCGAGCGACATCATCATCGATGCCTCCATGCCGCCGGTCATTCGCGACAGCGGCAAGATGTGGGGGCCGGACGGCAAGGCGGCGGACGCGAAGTGCGTCATTCCCGATGCCAGCTATGCGCCGGTCTATCGTGAGGTGATCGATTTCTGCAAGAAGCACGGCGCCCTCGATCCGAAGACCATGGGCAGCGTGCCCAACGTCGGACTCATGGCACAGGCGGCGGAAGAGTACGGTTCACACGACAAGACCTTTAAGGTGCCGGGCAACGGCACGATCCGTGTGGTGGATGCCACAGGGAAGACATTGCTGGAACACCAGGTCGAAGAGGGCGATATCTGGCGCATGTGCCAGGTGAAGGATGCCCCGATCCGCGACTGGGTGAAGCTGGCGGTGACTCGTGCGCGGGCGACCGGCGCCCCGGCGATTTTCTGGCTGAACAAGGATCGCGCGCATGACGCGCAACTGATCACGAAGGTGAATCAGTATTTGAAGGAGCACGATACGAACGGTTTGGACATCCGGATCATGACGCCGGCGGATGCCACGCGTCTCTCGTTGGAGCGGATCAAGGAAGGCAAGGACACGATCTCTGTGACCGGGAACGTGTTACGCGATTATCTGACGGACCTGTTCCCGATTCTCGAAATCGGCACCAGCGCCAAGATGCTGTCGATTGTGCCGTTGCTCAACGGCGGCGGTCTCTTCGAGACCGGTGCGGGCGGATCCGCGCCGAAGCACGTGCAGCAGTTCCAGGAAGAGGGCTATCTCCGGTGGGACTCGCTCGGCGAGTTCCTGGCGTTGGCCGCCTCGCTGGAGCATTTGGCCAAAGTGGCCAACAATCCGGCCGCGAAGATGCTGGCGGACACCCTCGATCAAGCCAATGCCAAGTTCCTTGAGAGCAATAAATCGCCGGCGCGCAAGGTCGGCGAAATCGACAACCGCGGCAGTCATTTCTATCTGGCGTTGTACTGGGCGCAGGCATTGGCCCAGCAGACGCAGGATAAGAACCTGGCGGCGCGTTTCGTCAAGGTTGCCAAGGAGATGACGGACAATGAAGCCAAGATTGCCGGTGAATTGATCGCCGCGCAAGGGAAGCCGGTCGATACCGGTGGTTACTATCATCCTGACGATGCGAAATCCTCGAAGGCGATGCGCCCGAGCGCGACGCTGAACAAGATCATCGACGCGATTGCATAACGGCACGAGTAAGGAGTAAGGGGTAAGCAGTGAGGGGCCTGGTTTGCGCCTGCCCCTCACCCTTCACCCCTTACCAGTTTGAGGAAGCATGGCACAAGAAGACAGCAACGTAATCGATCAGCCTGAGGTGATGAAGCCCCGGATGGTCTCGATCGAAATCTCCGGCAAGA
This sequence comes from Nitrospira sp., assembly GCA_030692565.1. Lineage (NCBI taxonomy): Bacteria > Pseudomonadati > Nitrospirota > Nitrospiria > Nitrospirales > Nitrospiraceae > Nitrospira > Nitrospira sp. Next base: position 59,615 of record JAUYAO010000059.1, on the reverse strand, counting down.
AGTATGAGGTGCCGGGGGGCATCACCGTCATCAAGGCTCTGTGGTACACGGGGCAGGAAGTGGTGCGGGGGGCCGGTTGTCTCGGCGGGTTCTGCGGCGCCTGTGCGACCTACTATCGAACGAAGGACGATCCCAAGGTACGGACATGCCTGGCCTGCCAGATGGCGGTGCAGGACGGGATGTCGTTCACGATCATGCCGCCGTTTCCCGCGCGGAAGGCGACCTACGACATCCAAACGCTCAAAGATCCCAAACAGGACCTGTTCAATCTTTATCCTGAAGCCCCGCTCTGCCGGAATTGTAACGCCTGCACCGAAGCCTGTCCCCAGAAGATCGATGTCCGCGAAGGCGTCTGGAAAGCCGTCTTCGGAGACTTCAAGAGCGTGTCCGAGATGTTTATGGACTGTGTCATGTGCGGTATGTGCACACCGGTTTGCATCGCCGACATTGCGCCCAATCTGGTGGCGCTCTATGTGAGCCGTGCGCAGGGGGCGCATTTTACGGAAAAGGCCCAAGGGCTGGAGACCCGCATTAAAGAAATTCAGGACGGACGATTCAACGATGAGTGGAAGAAGGTTCTTGCCATGAGTGAGAAGGAACTCGCCGACCACTGTGCGACCGTAAAATAGTTTTATTGCCGAGGCTACCCGAGATGGATATTCACGCGCTCCAACAGATTGTGCACAAAACTCGGGATGCTCGCCGGAAGCAAACCCTTCCCAAGTTTTCTCCTGCCGATCGCGATCAGCTGATTCACAAGTATCACCCGGACTATCGGGCGAGTGCCTATCGTCCGATCCGGTTCGGTCCCAATATCGACGAGAAGACGGTCGTCGAGTTGGCGACGTTGCTCGAAGGAGACAGCCTGATCCAGGACGATGTGGATCTGACTCCGGACTACACCACCGATGTGTTAGTGATCGGCGGCGGCGGGGCCGGTTGCGCTGCGGCGCTGCACGCGCACGGAGCCGGCGCAAAAGTCATTCTGGCCACCAAGCTCAGACTGGGCGATTCCAATAGCGTGATGGCGCAGGGCGGGATGCAGATCTCCGTGGCGCCGGAGGATTCTCCGGTCACGCATTTCCTCGATACCCTCAAGGGCGGCCACATGCACAACGACCATGATCTGTTGAAGACCATGGTGGATGACGGACCTGCGATCGCCAAGTGGCTCATCGAACTGGGGGTGTTGTTCGATCGCCAAGCCGATGGAAATCTGCATGTAAAAAAAGGCGGCGGCAGCTCCAAGCCGCGGCTTCTGACCTGCTCGGACTATACCGGTCTGGAGATCATGCGGGTGCTCAAGGACGAAGTGCTGAATCAAAAAATCCAGATGTTGGAATTCTGCGCAGCGGTGGAGTTGCTCAGCGATGAGAACGGTCAGTGCAGCGGCGCCATTTTCAAGGATTTGGACAATCACCGGTATGTCGTCGTGGCCGCAAAGTCGGTGATCCTCGCGACCGGCGGGATCGGCCGTCTCCACATCCAAGGATTCCCGACCAGCAATCACTACGGTGCGACCGGCGACGGGCTCTGTCTCTCTTACCGCATGGGTGCCAAGCTGGCGCACATCGATACGTTCCAATATCACCCCTCCGGCGCGGTTTTCCCCGAGCAGTTGGTGGGACAGTTGGTGACCGAAGGAATTCGTTCCGAAGGCGGTCATCTGGTCAATGCCAAGGGCGAACGGTTCGTGAACGAGCTCGACACCCGCGACGTCGTCTCGTCCTCCATCATCCGCGAGTGCGAAGAGGGCCGCGGTATTCGTACGATGTCGGGCCGGGTGGGTGTCTGGCTGGACACGCCGCTGCTTGATGTAGAGCACGGACCCGGCACTGTTGAGAAACACTTCCCGGCGATGCTGATGCAGTTCGACCGGTTCGGCATCGATATCAGCAAAGATCCGGTGTTGATCTATCCGACGCTGCACTATCAGAACGGCGGCGTGAAGATCGATACGAATTCTGAAACCAACGTGAAGAATTTGTTCGTGGCCGGCGAAGCCTCCGGAGGCCTCCACGGACGCAATCGATTGATGGGGAATTCGTTGCTCGACCTGATGGTCTTCGGCAAGCGCTCGGGATTGACGGCCGCCGGGCGGGCCGGCTCGATGAAGCAGGGGAAGCTCACCGTGCAGCATCTGCAGCGGTTCCGGGCCGATGCGAAAAAGCACGGCAATCTGAGCAATGTGATCTCGCCCATGGTCCTCCCGGCCTACACCAGAAAAGAGAGCTAAGAGGAGTACAGCATGAATGTGCATGAGTTTCAGGCGAAGCAGTTGTTTGCGCAGTTCGGGGTGCCGGTCCCACGCGGAAAAGAAGTGACATCTCCGGAAGCGGCGACGGCCTGGGCCAACGAGCTGAACACGCCCGTATTCGTCGTGAAGGCGCAGATCCATGCGGGCGGCCGCGGCAAGGCGGGCGGCGTCAAGATCACCAAGGATAAGGCGGCGGTGGCAGGCCTGGCCAAGGAGCTGATCGGCAAGACGCTGGTGACTCACCAGACCGGTCCCAAAGGCCGTCAGGTCCATCGGCTCCTGCTCGAAGAAGGCGCGAACATCAGCAAGGAATTGTATTTGAGCATCCTGGTGGATCGCGATTCCGGTTGGCCCGTCTTCATCGCCAGCACCGAAGGCGGGATGGAAATCGAAGAGGTCGCGGAAAAGACACCCGAAAAGATCATCAAGGAATTGATCGATCCCGCCGTGGGATTCCAGGGCTACAACGGACGCAACGTGGCGTTTGCCCTCGGTCTCAATACGATCGAACCGGCCGTGATGAATCCCTTCATCCAGATGATGGGGAATCTCTATCGCATGTTTATGGAAAAGCACGCGGCGATGGTCGAGATCAACCCGCTCATCATCACCAAAGAAAAGACGATCGTCGCCCTCGACGGCAAAGTGTCCTTCGACGACAACGCGCTGTTCAAGCATGCCGATGTTCAGCAGATGCGCGATCTCAACGAAGAAGAGCCGCTGGAAATCGAAGCCGGTGCGAGCAATCTGAATTACGTCAAGCTGGACGGCAACATCGGTTGCATGGTCAACGGCGCGGGTCTGGCCATGGCGACGATGGATGTGATCAAGCTGGCGGGCAGCGAGCCGGCGAACTTTCTGGATGTCGGCGGCGGCGCGACCAAAGAGACGGTGGCAGCCGGATTCCGGATTCTCCTCAAGGATCCGAACGTCAAGGGCATCTTCATCAACATTTTCGGCGGCATCGTGCGCTGCGAGCGCATTGCCAACGGCGTGATCGAAGCGGCCAAGGAAGTGAAGATCACGGTGCCGCTGGTGGTTCGCTTGCAGGGAACGAATGCGGAAGAAGGTCGCAAGCTATTGGCTGAGTCCGGCTTGAAACTCGAAGTGGCCAACGACTTGTGGGAAGCGGCGCAGAAGATTGTGAAGCTGACCGGAAAAGCGGCGTAGGCGGGGCCTGCATTTATTTCTGTGAGAAAGTTTCGGTTCATGGGCCGGCGCGTGCGTGGAAGGTTGTGTGTAGAAAATGCCCTGGGTCATCATCACATTTGTCCTCCTGTCGTTGAGCGCTTCCGGATGCCTCATGGTCCGGGATGGGGCGTCATCGGTGTCGGGGCAGCACGCACCGCAGTCGGTTCAGCCGGCGAAAAAGTCCATTGCGCTCCATGTCGCCGGAATCGGTCCTCAGGGGAAGGAAGGGCTCGGCGATTCCCGTGAGCAGGCGGTCAAGGCCTATCTTGATTCCGGTGTGTTTTCTTCCGTTATCATGAACGGTGCGCCCGCGGATTTGCATGCAGACATTGCAGTGATCGAGGCGGGAGACGAGGGTCTTTCCTGGTCCGCGGCCGTATCCGCGATTACGTTTACCATGATACCCGGGTATGTTGCTCAAGATCTCGCGACGCGAACGAGTTATAGAGATCGCCAGTCGAAAGAGGTCGGGACGATCGAGCAGCGCCAAGGGATGGGGTTTTGGATTCAGTTCTTCTTGCTGTTTGCTATGCCGTTTGCTGACAGTCCTGCGGCAAAGCTGAGTGCTGCGCAGTATGACATGCACCGAGCCACCATTGAGGATGCGCACCAGAAGGGCCTTTTTTAGAAACGGGAGTCTGTGAAGGGGCGAACCAGGAAGAAGGCCGCAAACTGTTGGCGGAGTCCGGCTTGAAATTGGAGATACCCAACGACTTGTAGGAAGCGGCGCGAAAGATTGTGAAGCTGACGGGAAAAGCAGCGTGAGAAGTTTTCGAAAGATCCTCCCAATAGTCTTTCTCATCTTGAGCCTGTCGGGATGCCTTATGGTTCGGGAGGGGGATCTGAAGCCACCTGCTCAATGGCCTCCTCAACCGCCATCATTGGGGAAGAAGTCCATCAGCTTGAATGTGAGTAGAGGTGCAGATTCTGATGGGACGATCCCAGAAACCACACAGGCTACTGCAAAGCTGTTTCGAGAACAGGCTGCGAAAGCATACACAGAATCCGGATTGTTTTCTTCAGTGTCTGTGGAAGGTGAGTCGGCCGATATCAGGGCGGATATTTCTATTGTCGAGGAGGGGAGTGAAGGGCTGGCGTTTCTCTCTGGCTTTATCTCCGGATTTACCTTTGGCATGATTCCCGGATACGCGTCAGAGGACTTGATCACCAAGACCGTGTATAAGGGTCGAGATCAGAAGGTGCTTGCGAATATTGACAAAAAGGAAGAGTTGGGATTCTGGATTCAAATATTCCTGATTTTTGCTATGCCCTTTTCGGATGAACCCGAAGACGTTGTAAAGAGTGCGCATTATGATCTGCACCGTCTGACGATTGATGAATCTCACGCAAAAGGCATCTTCTAGAGCAGTAAAACGAAAAGAAGGATCAATCTATGTCAATTCTCGTTAATAAAAACACGCGAGTGGTAGTGCAGGGGATCACGGGCAAGGAAGGCTCGTTCCATGCGACGCAATGCAAGGCGTATGGCACGAAGGTCGTTGCCGGTGTCACTCCCGGGAAGGCGGGACAGGAAGTTGAAGGCATTCCCGTGTTCAATACAGTACGGGATGCGGTCAAGAAAGAGGGCTGTGACACATCGCTGATTTTCGTGCCGCCGCCTTTCTGCGCCGATGCGATTCTGGAAGCCGCCGATGCCGGGGTGAAGCTGATCATCTGTATCACCGAAGGTATTCCGGTGAACGACATGGTGAAGGTGAAGCGAGCGTTACATGGCCGCGATGTGCGATTGATCGGGCCGAATTGCCCGGGCGTGATTACGGTCGATGAAGCGAAGATCGGGATCATGCCAGGATTTATCCATAAGAAGGGCATCGTCGGTGTCGTCTCGCGCAGCGGGACCCTCACCTATGAAGCGGTGCACCAGCTGTCGACCTTAGGTCTTGGCGAAACTACCTGCGTGGGGATCGGGGGCGATCCGGTCAATGGAACCGGCTTCGTCGATGTATTAGCGTTGTTCGAGAAAGATCCCGAGACCCAGGGGATCGTGATGATCGGTGAAATCGGTGGCGATGCCGAAGAGAAAGCCGCTGAGTTCATCAAGAAGAATGTGAAGAAGCCGGTCGTGAGTTTTATCGCCGGCATCACGGCTCCTCCAGGCCGCCGCATGGGCCACGCCGGTGCCATCGTCTCCGGCGGTAAGGGCACGGCAGCTGAAAAGATGAAGACGCTCGAGTCAGCCGGTGTGAAGGTCGTGAAGAATCCGGCAGAGATCGGCAACGCCATCAAGCTCGCGTTGGGCCGCTAATCATTTCTATCGGTGTGTGGTGATCGGGGGTGCCGAGCGTCGCTCAGCACCCCCGATCTGTTTCAGTCCCTATCTTCCGCACTCGCAGGGCATCGCTCCAGCGGAGTCTTCAAGAGAAATATCCGCTTTCCCCCAACCTGATATCGTGTTAGTCTCACGCTAGGGATTGCACCTGTTGATTGTAACCCCTGCTCTTTCTGCCGCATCCTTCCGGTGTCCGCGCACTCAGTGGTAGTTGAAGTCGAACCAAGGAGTCTGTCTGCGAGTTTTTCTCATCCACGTCCGCGATCCCCAGTTCTACGCGCTTCCGGCGAAAACCCGCGCGAAAAACGGCAATATCCGTGTCATGGGTTTCCCGCCCATCGGTATCATGTCGCTCTCGTCCGTTGTGAAGCAGGCCGGGCACGAGTGCGTGATGTTCGATCAGGCGAATCCCGACACGCCGAACGACGTCATCATTGATCAGATCAATCGCGAGCAGCCGGACCTCGTCGGCCTGAGCTTCCTGAGTACGACCAGTTATCCCTACGCCAAAATTCTTGCACGGCAGATTCGCGCGACCAATCCAAAAGTAAAACTGGCCTTCGGCGGCGTCTTTGCCAGTCTCAATGCCCCGCTGGTCAAATTGCAGTGCCCCGAAGTCGATTATGTTTGTCGTGGCGACGGTGAGCAGCTGTTGCTTGATCTGCTCGCGAATTTTGACAGCCCGGAAGCCGTGGCCAGCTTGACGTGGATGAAGGACGGGAAAGTCGTGCACAATCCAAACCGTCCGATGGAACGCCATTTGGACCAGTGGCCCTTCCCTGATCGAGAGAGCTTGAAACTCGACTTCATTGAGTCGATGCCGTTGGATGTGCCGGCGGTGCTGTCGATGGAACGATTTACGACGATGCAGACCTCGCGCGGCTGCCCCTGGCCTTGCGTATTTTGCGACATTCCGATTTTCAACGAGGGCAAGTGGCGGGCACGAACGCCTGCGCATGTGGTCGCCGAGCTCAAGTATCTCGAAGAGCATGGCTATGGCTCGGTCTATTTCGTGGACGATCATTTTCTGCTTCAGCCGAAGCGGATCGAGGCCATTTGCCAAGGGGCGATGGATGAGAAGCTGACCATTCAGTGGGGCATTGAAGGGCGGGTCGATTCCGTCGCCCAGCATCTCTTTCCCGCGATGGCCAAGGCCCATTGCCGCACGGTTATGTTCGGGATCGAGAGCGGCAGTCAGAAGATCCTCGACCGGTTGAAGAAAGAGCAGACGCTGGCGGAAGTGACGACGGCGGTCAAGAACGCCAAGAAGGCCGGCATCGAGATCGTGCACGGATTCTTCACCGTCGGCAATCCAGACGAAACCGTCGAAGATATGAAGGCCACGTTTGACTTCGCCGCCAAGCTGCCGCTGGATACATTCGGCTTCAACCGGCTCTGTGTCTACCGCGGGACTCCGCTGTGGCAGGAATATGTGAAGCGCGGGCTGGTGCAGGAATCGACTGATTGGTACAAGTACTTCAAGTGCTCTGAAATCGATCCGACCTGTCTGCCGGGAGAAACCATCAATCGTGTGCGGCAGAAGGGGTTGCAGAAGTTGTTCATGTACAAGCTCTTCTGTTACCCGATCCAGACGATTCGTTTGCTCCGTCGATTTTTGCGGTTCATGCCGGTGCGTGACGTGGTATTTCTGATTACCAAACCCTTTATGGGTCAGAAAAAGGGCGCGACCAAATCAGAAGTGCTCTCGCGCGCGGTCGAGCACGCCGACATGAAAGATGCGGCGGCGCAGATGACGCAAATGACGGATGAGATGCTGCACGATGTGCTGGAAGCCTCCCGGGCTGAACGGGAGCGTATTCAACGAGAGGCGGAAGGATCACGCGAGCTTCCTATGTTTTCCGCACGATAGAACCTACAGCGCAATCCCCCAGTAGTTTTTTGCAACGATTCCGATCCCATAGCTGATGCTGACCGCCACGGTGATGATCACCAGGTTGAGCACGATGCGTCGTTTGATGTCCATGCCGGACAGGAACGATAGAATCGTCGAGACGAGCACCACCATGAGGCCGGCCGTCAGGATGGAAAACAGCGCATCGGTGGCGCCGATCAGCACGGGGAACACCGGGACGATGGCGCCCAGCAGGTAGGCTGAGCCGACCACCAGCGCCGATGACAGCGGTTGTTCTTCCATCGGGGTAAATTCAGATTCCTCGCCTAGAAAAAGCTTCTTTGCGACTTCGGTCGATTTCACTTCTTTCTCAGAATTAAGCGCCAGGAATGCACCGGCGGCCATCGACAGGGCCCCCGCGACGGCCGTGGTCGAAGCGGCGATCAGCACCATCGTCGTGCTGCCGAAGGCTCCGAAGAATCCGCTCACCGCGCCAAGAATCTCCACCAGGCCGTCATTCAGTCCAAGGAAAATATTGCGGATCTTCTCAGGATTGATCTTTCGCTGCGTGAGTGCCGTGACGAGCACGTCTTCATGCTTGAATTCATCCATGAGAATTCCGCGCAAGGCCTCGGCCAGCGGTTTGCCCTGGTAGGCCCGCCAGAGGGCCAGGTACTTCCGCACCCCGTGCACTTCGATCGCTTCGAGGACCAGGTGGACGGCCGTCGAGCCGAAGAGCCGGCAGACCAGCATCATGACGGATAATTTGATACGCCGTCCGAGGTCGAGCTGCTCCAGTTTGAGATTGAAGAATCGCTGCCAGAAGGCGAGATGCGCGGTTTCAACCTTGATCAATTCATCCAGCGTGTCATGGACGTCCGGTTCAGTCACACCTCGAAGGGCTTTGTAGAGGGAAAGATCGAATAGCTCGTCGAGGATCAGATCCCGTGCGAGGCGAGGGTCATAGGCTGAAGCAGCCTGCATGGTGAGACCTCAGAGGTAAGTTGAGTGTGTGAAACGATACGCCAGGTGTTCAGTTCAGTCAATGGTCATAGAATGAAAAGGGGGCCTTCTCCTCTTGTTGATGGGGCTGCCCACGACATGATCTTCGAGAAGTGATCTGATTTCCGAGATCCTCGCTGGAGGATGCATTGAAGTCGTGAGAACTCAATTAATATAATAGAGCCAATCCTTCACTGCCACGACCGAATAGCTCTAGTGTTGCCAGTGTAGTCGGCGTATAGTGAACGTCATTCTTTCATTCGCTTCATCTTCTTTTCTCGGACCTATCTGTTTCCTGGCACTCAGTCAGTCCAACCTGTCAATCGAGGAGGATCTATGATCCGACGAAGATTACTTCCGGCACTCGGAGTGTTTCTCGCTTCGGTGCTTGGCCCACTGTCGGTCTTTGCGGGGGATGACGCGGTTGAAACCGGTCGCCTTCTGGCCATCCTGCTGGACGCCGGGCGTGGCGCCGTTGCGGCCAATCAGCCGTTGATCAATGATGCGAGCAAAGGGGACAAGGGGTTTACACCTGATGTATTCGCCCAACAGCTTGCGGAGAAATTCAAGGCGCGAACTGGAGTGGATTTAGGTAATTTGAAAACAAGCGGTGTTCCTGGATCGGCGCAGAAACTTCTTCCGGAACTCGTCGCAGCCGCAAAACAAACGGTCGCAGATAATCAAGCGACCATCAACAAGCCTGGTGTGGGATACAAGGGGTTTACACCGGCGCACTTTGGAACGCAGACAGCTGCAGGGTTCAGCGCCAAGACGAGCATCTACATGAAGCAGACGACGACCGATACCTTGCTCCGAAACCCAAAGAATAAGGCAGATGCCTTTGAAGCCGGAATGATGAAAAAGCTCGGCGATCCCGGCTATCCACGCCAGGGAGACAAGATCATGAGTGAGCCCGTCGGCGGAGATGTTCGAGTGATGCTGCCGTTGTTTTACGGCAAAGGTTGCATGGGCTGCCACGGTGGGCCAAAAGGCGAGACGGATGTCTCCGGCTACAAGAAAGAGGGCGCGAACGAAGGTGACCTGGGAGGTGCCGTCAGCGTCAAGCTTCCTGCCAAATAGAGAGATCTTTCAAAATCGCGGTATATGGGGGGGCGACCTTTGTCGCCCCCTTTTCTATGTCCGTCCCAGATCCGGCCAGAGGCCAGCCGAATCAATTATGGATGCCCGTTAACGATGGCACGCACATCCCCACTTAGTACTTCTTGTTTTGTCGACCAGATGCATGGTGAACGCAACGCATCGCGGGTCATGCAAAACGACATGTCGGTTAGTAGATCTAGTCAGCGATCGCGCGCCTGGTTTCGTCCAAGTGCTTCTGGAGATAGGCCATGAAAGGGGTGCCACCAGTCCCTACGGCGCTGGGGTTGCTGGCATGGATTTGGTGTTGGCGATGGATGTAGCTATCGGCGTATCCGACATGGATGTCGCGAAACTGCGCCAGCAGATCCACGCAGATACAATAGCTCCTCCAAAGGTCTGGATTGTGCGATCTCCGGTTGCGGACATAGCCTGACAGCAGCGGCCTGCCTTTCTCATCAGTCGTCTGCTCGATCGCGCGGAGAAAGGCCTGGTGTCGTGGAGGCATGTACTCCCGCATTTCCTGCAAATACACAGTCAGCGGGTCTGGTGCGTGAGTGACTCCGAGTCCGGCATCGAGGCAGGGCACGATGGAACTCTGCGCGCCGGTTTCCCCGCGGAACTGTTGCGGCTGTTCTGCATAGGCCGCCACGCTTTCATAGACGAGGCCATGGGGGAGTGTAGGGTTGTTCTTCCAGGCATGAATGTAGGGACGTACGCGGTTGTAATACATATAGGGATCGCACCGCTCTTTCATGCGCAGCAGCGTGTCACGCATCGCGGTTTGGGCGGCAGCGAGCGATCGAAGTCCGGCGAGTACTTCGTCGGGCTTGTCGCCGGCGGCTCCGTTCATGGCCTGAATAAGCCCGGCTAACCCCGGCCCTGCCTGCCGCTCGATTTGAACGTGGATGACCACAAACCACTCTTCATCCAGACCGCCGAGAAAGTTCTGGAGCAGCACAATATTGTCGAGTTGGATAGGCTTGGCAGGATCCAGTCTTCGCCAGTTATCGAGGGCATAAGACGAGTAGGAGAGCACCGGGGGTCGGCCCAGCTTCAGCGCGACGTCGTGCCAGGGTTGTGCAAGTTGTGACGGCAGCGTCGCAGCCGGCTGGTCAGGCACTTCCCACACATAGGCATGACCGGCGAACGAGAGAATCCGCATCGCAGTCCGATAGTCCTGATCCCGCCACGTTGCAGGGATAGCCGGAAGGAGTTGTCGCTGCCCGTCGATGAATTGTCGGATCATCCGTGCGCTGAGCAACTTCGGCAATTCCTGCCCAAGATGATTGAGCATCGGCGAATCCGGCAGCTGTTCAAGCGGATCTGGCGGAAGAAACCCTTGTGTGGGGGAAATGCTGTAATTGGAGAGGTCGAGAGGAGTGACGTTCGTCGGTCTCATAAGAGACTCCGATCGGTAGGACCTCAGCTTCTGCTGACACTCTATCATACTGGGTTTGAATATGATTTAGCTCGAGGTTGTGAGAATTCCAATGGCAGCGCGTAGAGTCATGAGCCTTCGGCGCTCCGCTGAGTTTTAGTCCGCGGGAGTTGATCGAAAGGTTTGTCCGTGTGGTCTGAAGAAAAGAAAGGCCGCCTCATTTGAGGCGGCCTTTTCATTTACTCGCGCGTGTCTGAGACGGTCTTATGTTCCCATCTCCCACGATGCCAGATACTTCTCTTGTTCCTTCGTCAACTTGTCGATGTCCACGCCCATGCCGGCGAGCTTGAGGCGCGAGATTTCTTTGTCGATGACGGCAGGGACCGGGTACACCTTCTTCTCGAGCATCTTGTAGTTCTTCACGATGTATTCGGCAGCGAGCGCCTGGTTGGCGAAGCTCATGTCCATGACGCTGGAAGGATGGCCTTCGGCGGTCGCGAGATTGACCAGGCGGCCTTCGCCGAGGAGACTCACGCGGTTGCCGTTTTTGTAGGTGAACTGTTCGACGCCGTCGCGGACGACTTTCCGCTTCTTGGCCAGTTTCTCCAAGGCCGGAATATCCAACTCCACGTTGAAGTGGCCGCTGTTGCAGACGATGGCGCCATCCTTCATCTTTGCGAAATGCTCGCCGCGAATGACTTTCAAGTTGCCGGTTACGGTCACAAAGAAATCGCCGATCGGGGCGGCTTCCTCCATCGGCATGACGCGATAGCCATCCATCACGGCTTCGAGCGCTTTCAATGGATCGATCTCGGTGACGACGACATCTGCGCCCATACCCTTGGCGCGCATGGCGATCCCGCGTCCGCACCAGCCATATCCGGCCACGACGAAGACGGAGCCGCAGACCAAGCGGTTCGTCGCCCGAATAATGCCGTCCATGGTGGACTGACCGGTGCCGTATCGATTGTCGAACATGTGCTTGGTGTCGGCATCGTTGACGGAGATGACCGGGAACTTGAGGACTTTTTTCTCGGCCATGCTGCGCAGGCGAATGACGCCCGTCGTGGTTTCTTCCGTTCCCCCGATCACGTTGCGGAGGAGATCTTTCCGCTTCGAGTGCAGATGCGACACCACGTCGGCGCCGTCGTCCATCGAGAGATGGGGGCGATGGGCAATGGCTGATTCGATATGGCGATAGTAGGTGGCGTTGTCCTCGCCCTTGATGGCGAAGGTGGGAATCCCTTCATGCTGAACCAGGGCGGCGGCGACGTCGTCCTGGGTGCTGAGGGGGTTCGAGGCGCAGAGGCGCACATCGGCTCCGCCGGCTTTCAGCGTGATCGCCAGGTTGGCCGTTTCTGTGGTGACGTGGAGACAGGCGGTGACCCGTACGCCCTTGAGCGGCTGTTGCCGTTTGAACCGTTTCCGGATGAGTCGCAGCACCGGCATGGTGGCTTCGGCCCATTCGATCTTTAACTTACCCGCGTCTGCCAGCTTAATGTCTTTCACATCGTAATCCACAGAACCCTCCTGCGTGATGAGTGAGATGCGTCATTGGTAAAGAAACGTCAGAAAAAGAGGGGGCAGGTGTTACGTGCCTGCCCCCTCTTACCGTATCGGTCAGGGACTATCTCAATTTAAAGGCCTGCGTCCCGGCGCAAGGCCTTGGCTTTGTCGATCTTTTCCCACGTGAACTCCGGTTCGTTTCTGCCGAAGTGCCCATAGGCCGCGGTCTTGCGGAAGATCGGCCGGCGGAGCTTGAGATGATCGATGATGCCGCGCGGGGTCAACGGGAAGTGCTTGCGCACGAGTTTATCGAGGCTCTCGACGGCCATTTTCTCAGTGCCTTTGGTATCGACCAGCACTGAAACCGGATCGGCTACGCCGATCGCATAGGCGAGCTGGACTTCGCACTTGTCGGCGAGCCCGGCGGCGACGATGTTCTTGGCGATGTAGCGGGCCATGTACGAGGCCGAGCGGTCCACCTTTGTCGGATCCTTGCCGGAGAAGGCGCCGCCTCCGTGGCTGCCGTGGCCGCCGTAGGTATCGACGATGATCTTGCGACCGGTAAGACCGGTATCACCCATCGGACCACCGACCACGAAGCGGCCGGTCGGGTTGATGTGGTGCTTCACGCTGGTCGGGTTATAGAGCCCCTTCGGCATGACGGGCTTGATGACCTTCTCCATGATGTCGCGTTCGATCTGCTTATTGGTGACGTCGGGGCTATGCTGCGTGGATACGACGATCGTATCGATGCGCACGGGTTTCCCGTTCTTGTATTCGACGGTCACCTGGGACTTACCGTCCGGGCGCACCCAGTTGAGAATTTTCTTCTTGCGCACTTCGGCGAGGCGCTTGGTGAGGCGATGAGCCAGGACGATCGGCATCGGCATCAACTCGGTGGTTTCGTTGGTGGCGTAGCCGAACATCAATCCCTGGTCACCCGCGCCGCCGGAGTCCACACCCATGGCGATATCGCCGGACTGCTGGTGGATGGCTGTCAGGACCGAACAGGTGTGGGAGTCGAATCCCCAGGAGGCATCGTTATAGCCGACATCCCTAATCACCTCGCGGATGATATCGGGAATTTCCACATAGGCCTTGGTCGAGATTTCACCGGCGACAAAGGCGATGCCGGTCGTGAGAATCGTCTCGCAGGCGACGCGCGAGTATTTGTCCTGGGCAAGGATTGCATCAAGGATTCCGTCGGAAATCTGATCGGCAATCTTATCGGGATGCCCTTCGGTGACTGATTCAGAAGTAAATAGATAGTTGTTTCTCATGAACCCCCTCTAGTTTCTGGTTGTCGAAAACCGTCTGTGTGGTGTCTGGCCAGGTGAGCACTGTGCCCGCGACGGGTTCGTTTCTGTAGAATTGGCTGAATCTTAGCGGACTAAGGCTCTTTTGTCTATTTATTCGATAGTAGGGGCACGCTTTCCTGGGCGCGCTGGCGTTGCTTGACACTCGGCAAAATCCACTTGTAAGATGACAAAATTTTCGCGCACTTAGAAGCGCTTTTGGCAATCCAAAGCTTCGGCCGGGACGTAGACTCAGCGGAGATGCCGAGAGAATCGGCAACAGATTGTTTTGGGGATCATCCAAAATTCTCCGTACGAGTGAGTATTGCCCGGGCCGAAGACGAATATAGAGCTGCATGAATAGCCAACCTGACGCCCTCCCCAAAGAGCCCTCAATCCGTCCGTCGACTCCCGGTTTAGGCTGGGAGGAGTTCTCGCGTGAACTCGTTGAATTCTTTGCTTCCGTCAAGCTCGCGATCTTCCTGTTTCTGTTTATTGCGATCACCGCGACGATCGGGACGGTGATCCAGCAAGGTGAACGGGCAGAGGTCTATGTTCAGGAGTACGGGGAGAACGCGTACCGGTGGTTTCTTCGCCTGGGGTTTACAGATGTCTATCACACCTGGTGGTTCACGAGTCTGCTCGGCCTGCTCTGCGTCAATTCGCTGACCTGTTTTTATAAGCGGTTCCCTTCCGTCTGGCGCTCCATGAAGCAGGACAAGGTGGGCGTCACGATGGCGTTCATCAAGAACATGAAACAGCAAGCGGAAATTCCCCTCGACAACACCAAAGAAGCGGTGGCCCAGCAGATGGTGCATCATTTTGTAACGAAGGGGTACCGGGTTCTCGCGAAAAATGAGCCGGGAGAAGTGACGGTCTACGCCACCAAAGGGGTAATGGGACGTGTCGGCGCCCACATGGCCCATTTGAGCGCGACCGTCATTATCTTCGGCGGGTTGCTTGGGACCTATTATGGGTTTCAGGAGTTCGGCGTGTGCCTGGAAGGCCAGACCTATCATATCCCTCGAGGCAACTTCGACTTGAAGGTCGATAAATTCTGGATCGACTATCACGAGAACGGGTCGGTCAAATCGTACAACAGCACCTTAACCGTGGTGGACGGCGGGCAGTCGGTGGTCACCAAGACGATTTCGGTGAATGATCCGCTGGTCTACAAGGGGATCTGGTTTTATCAATCCAGCTATGGCGACGCGTGGGACCAGGTCGAAGTCGCGCGGGTCAACATCAAGGATAAAGAGACTGACAAGGTATTGAAGACGGTCGATCTCGAATGGCAGAAGGAACAGGCACTGCCCGACCTCAATGTGAAACTATCGATCACGGATTTCGTGGCAGATTTTGCCTTCAATTCCACGGAAAAGAAGGTCTATTCCAAGACCATCGAGCATGCGAATCCTGCGGTGAAGCTGGTGATCAATGAACGGGATTCCGTGCAGGCCACGCCGTGGCTCTTTCAACAATTTCCCGACCTCTTCAATATCAAAGACTCCAAGTACCAATTCGAACTGGTCGGGTATAAGCCGAGGAAGTTCACCGGGCTCCAGATCGCGAAGAATCCCGGGATCAATATTGTGTGGACGGGGTGTACCATGATCGTCGTGGGCATTACGCTTTCGTCGTTCATCTTCCATCGCCGTCTCTGGGCCAAGATTGTGCCGGGTCAGACGGGGGTGACGGTCCATCTCGGCGGGACGACTCATAAAAGCCAGATCGATTTTCAAAAAGAATTCCGGAAGCTGACGGAAAAGATCCAGACGTTCAAGGCGTGAGCCGGTAGCGACCGGCCTTGTCCTTGGGTATGATGCCGGGGCGCAGGACGCTGCGCAGTCGATAGACGGAGGATATGTGATGATGAAGTCATTGTTTCTGTTCGATATGACCTTCTGGCTGTATCTGGCCGCGTTGGTGTTGTACATCGGGTATTTGTTCGCCCGGCGCCCGTCGATGGCGCTCGCCCCGGCAGGGCATCTCCCGGATAGTTTCGATGAGCGTGACGGCGTGTGGGCGACGCAGCTTGGCCAAGTCGCGACGCTCGTGACCATCTTCGGATGGATGCTGAACACCGGCGCGCTCTTCACCCGGGCATTCGAGCGGATGGAACACTCCGGTACCTTCGCGCCCTGGTCGAATCAATTCGAAGCAATGGCCTATGTTTCCTGGGCGATTATTCTCAGCTATGTGCTCCTGGAGATGCGGTACAAGATTAAGGCGATTGGGGCTTTCGTCGTTGGCATCGGATTCATTGCTATGGGGGCCGCATCGCTCCTGCCCTACCGCTATCAGACGGCGGAACCGTTGGTGCCGGCGCTCAACAGCTATTGGATTTACATCCATGTGTCCGTGACGTTGACGAGCTACGCCGCATTTGCGACAGCGGGGGGGCTTGGCGTGATGTATCTCTTCAAGGAGCGGGCGGAGCGTCTCGGGAAAACAACCGGCTTCTATGCCGCATTTCCCGATCTCGAAACGATTGATGAGTTAGGGTATAAAGCCATTACCGTCGGGTTTCCGATGCTGGCCTTCGGGATTATTCTCGGCGCCATGTGGGCGAATTATGCGTGGGGCGGCTATTGGAGCTGGGATCCTAAAGAAACCTGGTCGCTGATCGTCTGGCTGATTTACGGCGCCTACATCCATGCCCGGATGACCCGTGGCTGGGAAGGCCATAAGGCGGCGATCTACGCGGTGTTCGGATTCTTGATGGTGATTTTCTGTTTCTGGGGTGTGAATTTCTTGCTTTCCGGCTTGCACGCCTACGCCTAGAGCAGGATGCTGAAAAAGTCCGTCAGCGGCGTTCTCGCGTCGCTCAGAGGCTCAACGTACCAGAGCGTACGCCTTCGCCTCTTCACTCGCTGCGGCCTTGCTGAACGGCCATTTTGAGCATCCTGCAAACTGTACGGGAGATTTGTCTTGGCTGATCAGGTAACTTCTTCTCAACCCACCAATCAGGAACGGCCGAAGGGCGGTTCGCGGTTGTTTATCCTGGCCGCCGGCGCAGTGGTGCTCGTCGTGACGTTTGCCATTGTCTGGCTGCAGAGTTCGAAGTATGAGCCGCTGGTGGTTGGGAAGGCGGCGCCGGATTTCTCTCTGATCGATCTAAACGACAAGCCCCATCGGCTCTCCGACTTTCGCGGGAAAGTGGTCTTTTTGAATTTCTGGGCCACGTGGTGCGCTCCCTGCCGGGAGGAAATGCCTTCGATGGAGGTCCTCAATAAGAGCTTTGAGAAAGACGGGTTGGTCGTACTCGCCGTGAGTATCGATCGGGTGACGACCACGAAGGATATTCCTCCGTTCGTCAAGAGCCTGAACCTGACTTTCCCGGTGCTTATCGATTCGTGGGGCATCACGGACAAGCCCTATAAACGGCTGGGAGTACCTGAGACCTTCATCATCGATCAGCAGGGCATCGTGCGAGAGATCATCATTGGTCCGAAAGACTGGACGAGGATCGACAACCTCAAGACGCTTGCGACCTTGCTGAATGTGACCCCCCAACCCGCATTTCCCCAGGGCCGTGGTACGATGAAGCCTGGAAGTTCTGAAGGGGCATTATGAAGCGGGTATGGGTCGCGTTGCTGTTGAGCAGTTTCGGTCTGCTGGATACGTCTACCGGAGTATCGGCCTGGACTCATGGAGAGGCCGGCGCGCGCGCTCTGCCGGTTGCCGATCGCGGGGTCGTCAAGGTGGGCGACGAAGCCCCCAATTTTCAGCTGCGTGATCTGGATGGGAACGTCGTGTCGCTTGCCCAGTTGCGCGGGAAAGTGGTGCTTGTGAATTTCTGGGCGACCTGGTGCGGGCCCTGTCGGATCGAAATGCCGGCGATGGAGCAGTTGTATCGGAGCTACTCGCGCAAAGACTTCGAGATTCTCGCCGTCTCTACCGATCCACAGGGCGCGGCGGTGACTCGGCCCTTTCAACAGGAAATGGGATTCACCTTCCCGATCCTGCACGATGCCGAGTATCGCGTCGGGTTGATGTACGGCGCGCGGAGTTTGCCTATGACGTTCATGGTCGATCGCAACGGCATTGTCAGGCAGAAGGTGCCGGGCGCCCGTGATTGGGGCGGCCCTGATGCGCGCGCACTGATTCAGGCCCTCATGAAATCCTGACGATGATGCAATCCATGCCACAGATCTCTCTGCTCGCCGCGTTCTCAGCCGGTCTGCTGTCCTTCGTATCGCCGTGCGTGCTGCCGCTCGTGCCATCGTACATTTCCTACATCACCGGGCTCTCGGTCGAACAACTGACGGATGCGAGCGAACGGAACAAGTTCAAATCCGCCATCATTCTCAATGCGCTCCTGTTCATCGGCGGGTTTTCGACGGTATTCATCGCGTTCGGCGCCTCTGCCAGCTTTCTCGGGCAAATCCTGATCACCTATCAGGATCACATTCGCCGGATCGGCGGCGTGATGATCATTGTGTTCGGGCTCTATCTGCTGGGTATTCTGAATCTCAACTTCTTGAAGGTGGAGCACCGGTATCAGTTCCGCAATCGTCCGGCCGGCTATTTGGGGTCGTTCTTCATCGGAGTGGCGTTTGCTGCCGGATGGACGCCCTGCGTCGGCCCGGTGTTGGGTACGATTCTGCTTTACGCCAGCACGACCGATTCGCTCTGGAGCGGGGTGGTCTTGTTGGCGTGCTACTCCCTGGGGTTGGGCTTGCCGCTGTTTCTCACGGCGCTGGGAGTCGACCGTTTCCTGGCCTATTTTAAAGAGGTGCGCGCCTATCTCTGGGGCGTGTCAACGGTGAGCGGCGTGCTGCTCATTGTGGTGGGCGTCATGATCTACGCCAATTCCCTCACGATGATCACCAGCTTCCTTGAACGGTATGGCATCGGCTGGTACCTCAGCCAGTAGCGGGACGTTGAAAACGACTTCCAGCGTCGTTCTCGGCTCGTTCAGTCCCTCAACGTACAGAGCCTACCGGAGGCAAAGTACCTACCCGCTCGCAGTTGATCGAAGCGAGCGGATCAAGCGAAGCTTGGTATGTACCTCCTCGGTCCTGCCCTCACCTGCGGCCTTGCCGGAAGATCGTTTTGAACATCCCGCAACAACCTTGGCGACTCTCGTAGTCCGATCCGCTAAGAAACGATAGCTTTTTCCGGAAATTAAAGTTTCCCCGGTTGCTGGTTTTCAGCACCAGGCGCCGAGACGGCAGGCGGTGAAGGATTGGCCCAGGGCATTGGCTGAGGGTAGCTTGAGTGCGCCGAATGCAGAGGCCGCACTGGGGATGTTGGGAAGATCGGATCTGTCGCTTGGGGAGGCATAGGGGCGGGCATCCGAAAAAGGCGTGGCGCTTGGGTCTTTGGCGATCAGAGTATCTGATTTCTTGCCACCGAGCTTGGCCATCAACGACTTTCCGTCGGCGGCCACTTTGCTGGTGGGATATTTTTCAGCCAGTAAGGTCAAGTTGTCGGCCGCCCAATCGTCTGCCCCCAGTTCATGATAACTCAAAGCCAGGAAATAGAGGGCATCGGGGGCTACCGGTTTATCCGGATAGATCTTCATGATCTGTTCGAATCGATGAGCGGCGGCTAAATACGACTCGCGGCGGTAGTAGAACTGCCCGACGAAGAGGTGCATCTGGGCGAGCCACTCGTGGCATTCCTGGATCTTTTGTTGCGCCTGGGCATCGTATCGACTGCCGGGAAAGTCCTTGCGCATGCGCTCGAGTGCCGTGATGGCTTTGGTCAGCGGTTCAGGGTCCCGATCGATGGACTTTGCCATTTTGAAATGGGACTCGCCTATCTTAAAAGCGGCGTAGGGGGCGAGCACATGACTTTTATGCAGGTCGAGGAAGTGGTTATATTCGACGAGCGCTTCGGCGTATTCTTCCTTGTCGAAAAAGGCCTCGCCGCGCTTCATGATGACGTTCGGATCGTAGTTCTTCTCGATCGTGTCGCCGAGGAAGATCTGCTCATCGGTGCCGCCGACAGCCTTGGCCCCTGCCGCAACGGCCGGCTCTTTGGGCGTACTGGAACATCCAATGGCCAGCAATGAAATGAGCAGAAGGCCGCTGGTCAGAATGCGGGACTGACGATGGTGGTTCTTCTGGATGCGTGGCAACTGGTCGATTCCTTTCCTGGACCGCTAAATTGATAACAAGAACCGGGCCTAAAAGCAATGGCACGCCTGATTGGTTGACCGGCTCCCCGCTGCCCCCTATAATCCCGCCGCGCATCAAATAAAACCAATATGGATGGCCTCGCCGCGCCGAGAGTGGTCAATTGCCATGAAACGAATGCGTGTCATAGGAACCGGCAGTTATCTCCCTGAGCGAATCGTCGCCAATAGCGAGATCGCGGGCTCTCTGGGACTGTCGCCGGCCAGGATCGAGCGGCTGACGGGTATCCGCGAGCGGCGGTGGGCGGCTGAGGGCCAGGCTTCTTCGGATCTGGCGATGGAGGCGAGCCGTCACGCCCTCCAGGCAGCCGGATGTTCAGCAGGAGAGGTGGATGCGATTATCCTGTCGACCACCTCGCCGGATATGGCATTCCCCTCGACTGCCTGCTTTGTTCAGCGAGGGTTAGGCTGTCGCGGAGTGGCCGCATTCGATGTGTCTGCGTCCTGCTCGGGGTTCCTCTATGGGTTGTCGATGGCCAATGCCATGATTTTGAGCGGGCAGGCAACAACCTGCCTGGTCGTGGCGGCTGAAGTGAAGTCGAGATTTTTGGATCCGACCGATGCGGCGACCGCGGTTTTATTCGGTGATGGTGCCGGGGCTGTCGTGGTGCGGGGTGAGGACAATCAGGGACCGAAGGGCCGCGGAGTACTCGGGATTCGGCTCCATTCGGATGGGTCGAAACATGATCTGATCCGCGTGCCCGCCGGCGGATCACGGGTGCCGGCGTCGGCGGAGACCGTAGCGCATCATGAACATGTGTTGCGGATGCAAGGTGCGTCGCTATTTCGCATCGCCGTCAGGCGGGTCGAGCAGGCGGTGCAGGACCTTCTCAAAGAATTTGGTGTCCGGATCGATGAACTCAGTCAGGTCGTACTCCATCAGGCCAACGGCCGGATTCTCTCGAATGTGGCGGACCGGCTGGGCATTCCGGCTGATCGGCTGATGTCTGTGATCGACCGGTACGGGAATACCTCCTCGGCGTCCGTCCCCATTGCGCTCGATGCGGCAGTCCGGGCGGGAAAGATTCGAACGGACGATGTGGTGCTGTTAGGAAGCTTCGGGGGCGGCCTGACCTGGGCGACAGGCTTACTGCGGTGGTAGCCGGGGAAACCGTGCAGGCAGGGAAGGCGTGCGTCACATTGCTCGCGGACACGATCACGGGCAGCAATTCACCATTCAGGAGCGCGGACTGCGATGTTTAGTCTCATACCCAAAGAAGACGCCTTTTTCGACATGTTTAAGAAGGCCGCCCACAATATGATCGAGGGGAGCCGCCTGCTGAAAAACATGATGGATCAGTTTGGCGATCCTGCGGCGCAGGCGAAGCACATTAAAGATGTCGAGCATATCGGCGACGGCATCACGCACGACATCGCGACCAAGCTCAATCAGACCTTCATTACGCCCATCGATCGTGAAGACATTCACGACCTGTCCAGCGCGCTGGACGATATTCTCGATGCCGTGGAAGCCGTGGCGGACCGGTTTGTCATCTATAAAATTACCAAGCCGACCGAGTCGGCGATTCGCCTGGCCGATATTCTCTATCAAGCCTCGGTCGCGGTCGGCCAGGCGGTCGATCGTGTAGGGATGTCGCATGCGCAGATCAACGAATGCAGTGTGAAAGTGAACAGCCTGGAGAATGAAGCCGACCGTGTGTCGCGCGATGCCATCTCCGGCCTGTTTGAGAAAGAGACCGATCCGATTTCCGTCATTAAGTGGAAAGAGATTTACGAGACGTTCGAGGCGGGAACCGATCGATGTGAAGACGTCGCCAACATTCTCGAGCGGATCGTCTTGAAGCATAACTGACGGGGGCCCGCCTTAGTATTGGACAATCATGCCTGATTTGACGGGGTTTTTATTGCTGACCGTTGTGCTGGCGCTGCTGTTCGATTTTTCGAACGGCTGGCACGATTGCGCGAACGCGGTGGCGACCGTGGTGTCGACCAGGGTGATGAGCCCCTTGGCGGCCGTCATGTGGGCCGGTGTGCTGAATGTGGCCGGCGCGTTTTTCTCCACCGCCGTGGCGAAGATGATCGGCGGCGGAATCGTCTTCCCCGAGGCCATCACCAGTGTGGTGGTGGGGGCCGCGCTGGCCGGCGCGATTCTGTGGAATCTCGTCACGCTGATTCTGGGCTTGCCGACGAGTTCATCGCATGCCTTGATCGGCGCCTTAGTCGGATCGGCCGTGGCGCACGGGGGCTGGTCGGTGGTGCAGTTCAAAGGGTTGCGGGCGATTCTTGAGGCGATGATTTTCTCTCCGTTGTTCGGGTTCTTGATGGGATTGCTGATTATGGTGGCGGTCAGCTGGTCGTTCTTCAAGGTGCCGCGGGGCGTGGCGCAGAAAGTCTTCAGCCGGTTGCAGTTACTGTCGGCGAGTTTTATGGCCTTCAGCCATGGGTCCAATGACGCGCAAAAGGCGATGGGGATTATCACGCTGGCGCTGGTGTCATCCGGCCAGCTGACCTCGTCGGAGGTGCCGACATGGGTCGTGGTGTCCTGTGCGCTGGCGATGGGCGCGGGCACGATGGTCGGGGGCCGGCGGATCATGCGTACGCTCGGTATGCGGATCGTCAAGCTGGATCCGGTGCATGGATTCGCCGCCGAGACCGGCGCGGCCAGTGTTCTCTTGTTCACGGCGCACTTTGGTCTGCCCGTGAGTACGACGCACACGATCACCTCGTCGATCCTTGGGGTCGGAGCGACCAAACGTCTCTCCGCGGTGCGGTGGGGTGTGACGACGAAGATTCTCTCCGCCTGGATTTTTACCATGCCGGGGGCGGGAGCCCTGGGCGCCCTCGTCTATATGATTTTGTCCTCTTTTGCGTGAAGAGGCCCTCTCGTCTGGCGAGTGATCGGCAGACGGACCACGAAGCGGCTTCCCTGCGGGGCGTGAGCCTCTACCCACACCTGTCCCCCATGTCCTTCCACAATATGCTTCACGATGGCGAGGCCGAGTCCGGTTCCTCCCAGTTCGCGTGAGCGGGCTTTATCGACCCGGTAGAAGCGCTCGAAGACGCGCGGGCGATCCTGCTCAGGTATCCCGAGGCCTGTATCGCTCACGGTAAGTTCTATTGCCTGGTCGGGCACATTTCTGGCTGTCACGGTAATCGTCCCCCGCTCGGGGGTGTATTTCACGGCGTTGTCGAGGAGGTTGGTTAGGACTTGCGCGAGGCGACCTTCGTCCCCGGCGATGGGCGGAATCCGGTCGTCGATGCGGGAGACGAGCCGGTGCCCTTTTTTGTCGGCCAGGGGTTTGATCATCGAGAGGGTCCGTTCGATCAAACTACGGAGATCGAGAGGGTCTTCTTTAAATGACACTCTTCCCGACTCGATTTTGGACAACTCCAGCAGGTCTTCCAAGATCAGGTTGAGCCGGTCGCTCTGTTTCAGGATGATCGTGAGAAAGCTGACGGCGGTGTCCGGATCGTCTTTCCCTCCATCCAATAGCGCCTCCACATAGCCTTTAATCGACGTCAGAGGGGTGCGCAATTCATGCGACACATTGGCCACGAAGTCTTTGCGAATTTTTTCCAGGCGGCGCAGTTCGGTGATGTCGTGAAAGACCAGCACGGCGCAAGCTTCGTTTTCCCGTTCGCATCCCGCCACCGAGGTTTCGATATGGAGACAGCGCCCCCCTGGCGTGAGGGTAATCTCCGCTTCCTGGCCGGCCCGATTCGTGAGGATGGTCGTGATCAGGCTGTTGAGTTCCGGATGGGCCAACACCTCCGTGCTGATCTGCCCGCGAATTTCAGTGCGGCGGACATCGAACATGCGCTCGAGTGCCGGATTGATCTGGAGAATGCGCCCTCGGCAGTCCAAGACCATGACGCCCTCGACCATTGAGGTCAACATGGCGAGGAGTTGAGCGCGGTCTTCCGAGAGTTCGTCGATCTTCGTGCGGAGCTGGTCGGTCATATGATTGAGGGTTTCGCCCAGCAGGCCGACCTCATCTTGGGAGTGAACCTGGATGCGAATCGTCGCATCGCCCGCCGAAAGCCGGCGAGCCACGCTGGCGATGTCCGAGAGCGGCTTCGTAATATTGCGGGCCATCCAGAGGCTGAGCAGGAGGGCCATCAGAAAGGCGACCCCGAGCGCGATGGCCAGATTGCGTTGGAGTGTGGCCGTCTCCCGCTCCAGCATCGTCATCGGCAGGCCGACGCGCAGGACAACCGACTTGCCTCCATGGCGCAACTCCGTTCGGAGCGCGCGATACATAGTACGAGCGCCGGTCGTGCGGCTGGCGCGTATATCTCGTCCCTGGCCGGTCGCGAGCGCTTGTTGAACCTCCGGCCGCGAGAGGTGATTTTCGACTGCCGAGAGTCCCGCGTCGTCCACGGCGCTATCGGCGATGACGGTGCCGTCTGCAGTGACCAGCGTCACCCGAGCCAGCGCTCTCGCTCCCAGCTGACGGACGACGTCTCTCAGGTGCGTCTGTTGTTCCTGGGATCGCGGCGCGGGGAACGCCGACCGGAGGCTGTATTCCACCAGGTTGGTTCTGGCGTCCAGCATGTCGTTGAGTTGTGTGATCTCTTGTTGCTCGAGCGATTGCATGGCCAGCAGGCCGGCGACTGCAAGCCCGCAGGTGACGGCGAGGAGGCTGCCGAGGGTCACCTTCCAGCGGATGGACAATCTCATCCGGACCCGTCCGCTTCTTTGAGCTTATAGCCGAGCGATTTCACGGAGAGAATGGCGTCATCCAGCAACGGGAGCTTTTGTTTGAGCCGACGGATATGCACATCGACGGTTCGGGTGGTTCCGTAGTACTCATAGCCCCAGACGGCGTTGAGCAGGACATCGCGCGTCAGTACTCGTCCGGGATGGCGGAGCAGATGTTCGAGCAGCCCAAACTCTTTCGCCGTGAGGGGGACTTCTTTCCCTTTTATCGTGACTTCATGGCGAGTGAGATCCAGGATCAGCGGGCCGTAGGTGAAACGGGTCGGGCCGTCCTCCGGTTTCCGTTCGAGCCGGCGGAACAGCGCTTTCACTCGCGCGACCAGCGTTTTCGGGCTGAACGGCTTGGTCACATAATCGTCGGCCCCTAACTCGAGGCCGATGATCGTATCTGATTCCTCGGCCTTGGCCGTGAGCATGATGATCGGCAGCATTGCGGTATCGGGGGCTGAGCGAAGGCGTTTACAGATTTCGAGCCCGTCGATTTCGGGGAGCATCAAGTCGAGGACGACGAGGTCGGGTTTTTCCGTGCGAACCTGGGCCAGCCCTTCCGATCCCGTCGAGGCCGTGACGGTCCGATACCCTTCCTTCTCCAGGTAGAGCTTAACGAGTTGAAGGATGTCTTTCTCGTCTTCGACGATGAGGACTTTTTTGATGGACGCGGTACTCATAATGGCGGGTCTCAGCCTACGGGGGAGGGGATGTCCTGTCAAGCGGCCGGGGCACGGAAGGGGCCGGTCGACGGAGTGAATCTGTTGACGACATTGGACGATCTGACGTAAGGTGAAACGCGTGCGGTGAGCCGACCGGGGTCGGTCTGGTCTCGTCAACCATTGAAGGAGCCTGAAGCCTTATGAAGATATACCTTGCCAATCCGCGGGGATTTTGTGCCGGGGTCGATCGAGCGATCGATATCGTAGATCTGTCGCTCAAAAAGTACGGCGCCCCTATTTATGTTCGCCATGAAATCGTCCACAGCCGCCACGTCGTCAATTCGCTTCGCCACAAGGGCGCCGTGTTCGTGGAAGAGCTCAGTGAAGTGCCGGAAGGATCGGTGGTGATTTTCAGCGCGCATGGCGTCGCGAAGTCGGTGTGGGCGGAGGCGAATCAGCGCCGGCTACACGTCATCGATGCCACTTGTCCGCTGGTCATCAAGGTTCACAATGAAGTGAATCGGGAATACACGCAGGGCTATGAGTTGATTCTCATCGGCCATGCCGGACACCCCGAGGTGATTGGGACGCTGGGGCAGATTCCCGATAAGTTCCACCTGGTCTCCTCGGTCCAAGACGTGGAGAAGCTCCATGTGGATAACACGCTGAATCTTTCCTATGTGACGCAGACGACGCTCAGCGTGGATGAGTGCCGGGACATCGTCGGCGCGCTCAATAAGCGGTTCCCGAACATCAAGGGCCCGCACCAGGAAGACATTTGCTACGCGACGCAAAACCGGCAAAATGCGGTGAAAGAATTATCCCGCTTGGTGGATGTCATCCTGGTCATTGGATCGCCGAATAGTTCGAACTCCAACCGCCTGCGCGAGTTAGGGGAGCAATGCGGGATCCCGTCCTATCTGATCGATTCCGCCAGTGATATTCACCCGGATTGGTTGAAGTCGGCCAAGGCGGTCGGGATCGCTGCCGGCGCATCAGCTCCGGAAGTCCTGGTGACGGAAGTCGTGGCGTTCCTCAAGAGCTCTGGCCCATCAGAGGTGGAAGAGCTGACCGTGATTGAAGAAGACGTCGAATTTCTCCTGCCCAAAGAACTCGTTCAGATCGAATCCGCCAGTAAGCCCGCTGCGGGCGCCGCCAGATAATCGTCTCACTCTGAGAAATTCATATATCTAGTAGGGGGCTGAACGGCCCCCTACTACCCGCGGTATTTTATTTTGATTTCCTTTTGGCCCTATGCTACAAGGGCCGAGCTATTTTTTCGCTCGCCAATCCGGCTGCTCAACCAAGGGTGAATCGATGTATTTGAAATCGCTCGATATGCTGGGGTTCAAGTCATTTGCCGAATCGAGGATCGAGTTCCCGCAAGGGGTGACGGCTATCGTCGGCCCCAACGGCAGCGGCAAGAGCAACGTGGTAGACGCCATTCTCTGGGTGTTGGGCGAGCAGAGCACCAAGACGTTGCGAAGCGAGAAAATGGAAGATGTGATTTTTAACGGCACCGAATTGCGCAAGCCCCTCGGGATGGCGGAGGTCTCGCTCATCATCGGCGGACTCGATCACACGGCCCTGCCGCAGGAAGGTGGGTCGGGATTGCCGAGCGAGTTGACCGAGTTCCAAGAACTCATGATCACGCGGCGGCTCTACCGGAACGGGGACAGCGAATACCTCATCAACAAGACGGCCTGCCGGCTCAAAGATATCCGGACGCTGCTCATGGATACGCGTGCCGGCAGCAAGGGACATACGGTCATTGCCCAGGGCCAGATCGATCAGATCCTGAACGCATCGCCTCAAGACCGGCGCGAATTGATTGAAGAGACGGCCGGGATCGTCCGGTACAAAAAGCAGAAGGCCGAAGCCCTTCGCAAGCTCGACGCGACCCAGCAAAACATGTTGCGCGTCCGTGACATCATCGCGGAAGTGAAGAAACAGCTGAATTCCCTGGAGCGGCAGGCGCGGCAGGCGCGCACCTACCAGACGTTGCAACAGGAAGCGCGTTCGGTCGAGATCGAACTGCTGACCAGGGAGTTTGTCGCGTTACGGACGGGCTTGAAGGACGTCGAAGCCGAGGTGCTGAGTCTCGATCAACAAGAGTCCGAAAAGGCCGCCGGGCAGGCGCGGTTCGCGACGGATTTGGAGCAATCCCGTTTGCGGGCGATTGAAATCGGTGAGTCGACCGGTAAGATCCGCGAGGAACTGGGCCGGATCGAGCATCAGCAGGCGCAGGCGCTGACGGCGGCCGAAGTCGAGCGGAACCGGAGCCAATTGTTCGAACAGCAGCAACAGCAAGAGTCCCATGAGTTGGAAAGTCTGGCGAACGCCCAGGAGGAGTTGGCGCACTCGCTGGAAACCATCGAAGCGTCGCTGGTCTCGCTTGAAGAGGAGTTGCTGTCGCGCGAGCAGGCCTTCGCCGCGCTGGATCAAGATATGGAGCGCCTCCTGCATCAGCGAGCTTCTGCCGTGGCGGAGGAAGAGCGCGGGCGTCTCGACATTATGCAGCTGGCGGTTCTGGTGGCGAATACCGAGCAGACGGTGGCGCAGTTGATTGCCAGAATGGGCGAAGTCTCCGATCGGGGGACCAAGCTGGCCGCGGAGCAAGAAGAGCTGGAAGGTCATCGATCGACGGCGTTGACGCGCCATGAAGCCTTGAGACAGGAGTATGGCGAGGCCGGGCGCATGGTCGCCACGATTCGCGCGCAGCAAGAGAGCGTTCAAACTGAGGCGTCCAACGTGGCGGCTGAACAGCAGGAGCTCGATCGTGTCATCCTCCAGCGGTCGGAAGAGTTGGCGGCCGTCGATTCACGGTTGCAGGCGCTGCAAGGCGTCGTGCGGGAAGAAATGGGGTACGGGCGGGAAGGCCAGGATGAAGGCACGGCGCTCAAATCCTGCGAGGGAGTTCGCGATGCGATCGCCGAATGGCTCGTGATCCCTCCCGGCATGGACCGGGCGGTCGAAGCGGTCTTAGGAGAGCGTGTGCACGGGTGGTTTGTCGATGAACCGTCGGTGGCGCAGCGCGCGATTAGTTTTCTTCGGGAGAAAGAACTGGGGCGCGGGACGTTTATCCCGCAACAGCCGCGTTGGGAACGCGCCGGATCAGGGTCTCAGGTCTGGTGGCAGGCGCTCGCCGATCAGGCCGGTGTGGTGGGCAGAGCGGTCGACTTGATTCAAGCGGACGAGGCTCGCACGGCGGCGAAAGACTGTCTGTTCGATCGGGTGGTGATTGTGGAGTCGTTGGACCATGCGGTGCGATTGTGGGAACGACAGCTCTGGGCCGGGGCTGAGGGACCGATCTTGGTCACCTTGGGGGGCGAAGTAATGGATGCCTCCGGCGTCATCAGCGGCGGCCATGCCCATGCGGGGCAAGGGTTGTTGGAGCGTCGGCGCGAGGTCGTCAGCCTGGAGGCCAAGCGGAGCGAGCTCACCGCAGCGGTCGAGTCCGACAAACAGCGGCGTCTTGAGTTGCAGGGGCTCGGGCAGAGTTTGACCTTGCAGATTCGGCAGTTGGCCGAATCCCTAAGGGATACGGAAATGCAGGATTTGTCCTTACGGAAGGACGAAGAAAACCTCCGGCAATTTATGGCGGATCTCGACGTGCGTCTGGCCGGGATCGCCGCCGAGATACAAAAAGGGATCGTCGACCGGCAGCGGTTCGAACAGGAGGCGCGTTCAGCGCAGGCTCAGTTAGGGCAGTGGCTCAGCGAAAAGGCCGGGCAAGAGGCCAGTTTAGGGCGTGTGCGGGAGCGGCTGACGGCCATCGATCAAGAAGGCCGGGTGTTTCAAGAACGGGTGACGGAAGCCCGACTGCTGTCCGAAAGTCTGCGTGCCAAACAAGGGCATGAGCAGGCGAATCGTTTGCGAATCAGGCAGCAGCAAGTCGAAAGCGAACAACGTCGGCAGGCCCTGCAGAGTCACCTTGAGGGATTGGACCGTGACATTCAACACAGCCAGGAAGAACGCAGCCGCCAGGAACTGTTGTGCCAGGAATTCGGCGAGGCCGCGGCAAGGATTAAGGCGCAGTTGATTGCCGCGCAAGAACAGCAGGCTCAAGAGATGGCTCTCGGACAGTCGTTAGAGGCCAGTCTGGACGTGGTGCGTCGCGACATGTCGGCGGTGCGGGATGCGCGTATGGCGGTGGAGGTCCGGCGGGCTGAACTGCGCACGCAGTTGAGCGCGGTCGAAAGCACCTTGTCGGGAACGTATCAGATGGATCCGGTTGCGCTCGCCAGCGGCGGTGCGGTACCCGGTCCCGAGGCTGTCGCGGATGCCGGGAGCGAGGGCGCTGCTGAGGCGGTTCCGAATCCATTGGCTCAGGCGCCACAGGCTGATCTAAAGGAACAACTGCAAAAACTGCGCGAACGGCTCGACCGCATGGGGCCGATCAATCTCGCCGCGATCAGCGAGCATCAGGAACTCGACCAGCGCTATACCTTTCTCACCACTCAGGAGCAGGATCTTGCCACGTCGATCAACTCCCTCAAGGAAATTATTCAGCGGATCAACAAAACGACGAAGGACATGTTCGTGACCACCTTCGCCGAGCTTCAGCAGAAGTTCACTGAAGTCTTCGGCCAGTTTTTCCCCGGGGGACGTGCGGAGCTGCTGTTGGTCGATGAGCCGGTCGGCGAAAACGGAGAAGGCGCAGGGAATCAAGAGCCGGGTGTGGATATCGTGGCGCAGCCTCCGGGGAAGCGTTTAAAGAGCATCACGATGCTGTCCGGAGGAGAGAAGACCTTGACCGCGATGGCGCTCCTCTTCGCCAGTTTCTTGATCCGGCCGACGCCGTTTTGTCTGCTCGACGAAATCGATGCCCCGCTCGATGAGGAAAATATCGGGCGTTTCACCAGCGTGCTTCGGGAGATGTCGAAGAACGCGCAGTTCCTCGTCATTACCCATAATAAGCGCACCATGGCGATTGCCGATTCGTTGTTCGGTGTGACGATGGAACAGCCGGGCGTGTCCAAGCTGGTGTCGGTGCGGTTGGGCGATCTCCAGCCGGCCTGAGGCAAGCTGCAAGGCTCGGATATCGCAGAGAACTTTCCGTTCTCGTTGCTTGACTCACGTAGGGGTGTCTGTTATATCCCCCACCGATGGGCGGCTCTCGCGCTCTGGTGGGTCGGCGTCTCCAGGGCCATGTGGCACGCCGTCACGTCTATCCCCCCATCTCCATGCGTTCACTAGGATTCCATGAAGCTCTTTCGCACACTGTTTGACCGGATCTCCAGTAGTTGGCTCGCGACGATTCCGGGGAAATACAATCCGGCGGTCGAATATGCGCAAACACCTCCGCTCAGGCTGGTCTCAGATAAAGTGGCTCCGTCGGCGGCCACCGATTCATCGCGCCGCCCATCGGCTCACACCGTGAGTCAACCGGACGCGATCGACGACGCGATCCGTCGGAGTCAAAGCTGGTTTTTATCCAAGCAGGATCCTGCCGAGGGGTTCTGGGTCGCTGAACTCGAGGCCGATACCACGCTGACGTCGGAATACCTGATGTTGCGGAGGTTTCTCGATTGCGTCGATCCCGTCAAGGAAGAACGCGCCGTCCGGTATTTAAAGTCCATGCAGTTGCCCGACGGCGGCTGGCCGATCTATTACGGTGGGCCCGCGGAAATCAGCGCCTCCGTGAAGGCCTACTTCGCGCTGAAGCTCAGCGGAATCCCTGCGTCCGATCCCTGCTTGCTGCGTGCGCGTGAGTGCATCATGACCATGGGCGGAGTCGTGCAGGCGAACGTCTTCACGAAAATTGCCTTGGCGTTGTTCGATCAGTACGACTGGGAAGGCGTGCCCCACATGCCGGTCGAGATCATGCTGCTGCCGAAGCGGTTTTATTTCAGCATCTACGCAATTTCCTATTGGTCCCGCGCCGTGCTCATTCCGTTGCTGATCGTGTTTGCGCATCAACCGGTGTGCCGGATTCCGCGAGAGCAGGGTATCGAGGAGCTGTATCTCGTTCCACGCGGGCAGGTGCCGTACTGGAAGTATCCGCCCTTCAACAAAGATCAAGCCTGGTTCACGCCGCATAATTTCTTCGTCATGCTCGATGCGGTGCTCAAGCTCTATGACCGGATGCCCCTCCTGTGGTTGCGCGAGAAGGCGATGCACAAGGCTGCCACGTGGATGTTGGATCACCTCAAAGGGAAGGGCGGGCTGGGCGCGATTTATCCGGCGATGGCGAATTCCGTGCTGGCGCTCCGGTGCTTAGGCTATGAGATGGATGA
Source organism: Nitrospira sp. (assembly GCA_030692565.1). NCBI lineage: Bacteria > Pseudomonadati > Nitrospirota > Nitrospiria > Nitrospirales > Nitrospiraceae > Nitrospira > Nitrospira sp. The sequence goes on along the minus strand of JAUYAO010000059.1, from coordinate 28,028 downwards.
CCCGCTGGTGCAGAAAGCCCTTCGCGAGATTGAAGATCTGGAAGTGCACGAAACCGCGACGGTGGATGGCCAGCGTGTCCCGACCTTACATCTGCAGCCCTGCCATTCTCCGATTTGGGATACGGCCTTGCTCATGAATGCGTTGATCGAAGCGGGCATGCCGCAAGACCATCCGGCGCTGGTGAAGGCGGGTGGCTATCTTATGTCCCGGCAGACGAAAACGGTCGGTGATTGGACGATTTCTTCACCGCAGGCCGAGCCGGGCGGGTGGTATTTCCAATTTGAAAACGAGCTATATCCCGATGTGGACGACTCGGCCGTCGTGTTGATGGCGCTCGCGAAGCTCAAGATGCCGGAGCCGGCCGACCTGCGGGAATCCATTCGCCGTGGGATGCAATGGGTGCTGGCCATGCAGAGTTCCGACGGCGGGTGGGGCGCGTACGACAAGGATAATAATCGGGTTGTCTTTAACTACATCCCGTTCGCGGACCATAAGGCGTTACTCGATCCGAGCACGGCGGATCTCGCCGGGCGCTGTCTAGAAATGCTGGGCGCCTTAGGTTACGACCGGTCCCATCCGGCGGTGCAGCCGGCGCTGGCGTTTCTCAAGAAGCAACAGGAGGCGGACGGGAGTTGGTATGGCCGCTGGGGCGTGAATTACATTTACGGCACGTGGTCGGTGCTGGCGGGCCTTCGCGCGATCGGAGAAGACGTCTCGTCTCCCTACATTCGCCGGGCCGTGTCCTGGCTTGAGTCCAAGCAGAATCCCGATGGCGGATGGGGTGAGGCCTGTCTCTCCTATGCGGAGGACGCGCATAGCGGCAAAGGCCAGAGCACCCCTTCGCAAACAGCCTGGGCCTTGATGGCGTTGATGTCCGCCGGGGTGACGGAATCGTTGAGCATCGCCCGTGGCGTGCAGTATCTGCTCAGGCATCAGCTCAAGGACGGCTCCTGGGAAGAAGTCATGCATACCGGCACGGGATTCCCGCGCGTGTTCTATCTTCGCTACCACTGGTACTGTCAGTATTTCCCTCTGTGGGCGCTCGCGATGTATCGCAATCTCCGGTCACGGGGACGCATGCGAGCCGAAGAGCTTCGGGAGCACGTCGAGTCTTCCGGATGCTATCGGTTTGATCGTTGACGGACGCGCACGTTCTCACGACGGTGCCGGTTTCTTCTCCTGTCGCTCCTCTGGTCCTCATCCGCATTGTGATATTCGTCGCCACGGTCTGGGAGTTTGCCGCAGTGCGGGCCGCCGTTCCCGGCGGTCGCATGGACAGGGTGCAGGGGCGACCGCGGTATTGCGCGTCGGCGGGCGTGGGGGAGTGCTGGGTGATTCAGACCGGGGTGGGTCCGCAGAAGGCGCATGCCGCCGCGCGGGAGGTCCTGTCGCAACAGACATTCGCCTTGGCCCTCTCGAGCGGATTCGCCTGCGCGCTGACGCAGGCCGCCATCGGCGATATCCTGATTGGAACTCGCGCGGCGACGATTCGTGACGGAGAGGCGCTCGACTATCTTGAGGTGGCGGGGGACGAACGGCAACGGTGGTGCGCCATGTTGAGCGGGAGCGAGGCGCTTGCGCGTGCCACCTTCGGCTGTTTCATTTCTGCGGATCGCATCGTCCACCGTGCTGCGGAGAAAGTGGCCTTGGCAGAACAAACGCGCGCGACGGGGCTGGATATGGAGAGCGCGGCGATAGCGAGTGAGGCGAAGGCGGCTCAGGTGCCATTTCTCATCGTGCGGTCGGTATCGGATTTATTGATGGAAGAACTGCCTCTTGACTTCAATCTCTTTCTCAGGCCCACTGGGTGGGTAAAAGGCGTAGGGGCTTTGCTTGCGCATCCGTCGAGTCTGCTGGGGCTCAACCGGTTGCGGAAACAGAGTGCCATCGCGGCGGCGGCGCTCACGAATAGTCTGCGGATCGTAGTCCATGCTCGTTTCGGAGTCAGGCCGGATTCACACATGACGATGACGCCATGACGATGCTCGAAGCGATAGGGCGGCTGGTCTTGAAGTATGTCCGGGAAATGGGCCGCATGCTCATTTTCCTCGTGTCATCGTTCGGGTGGCTGGTGCGACCGCCATTCCGGTTCATCCAGTTCGTCAAACAGCTGCACTTCATCGGATATAAATCCACCTTTGTCGTCGTGTTGACGGCCGGATTCACCGGCATGGTACTCGCCCTTCAAGGTTATTACACCTTGCGGAAGTTCGGCTCCGAGGGATTGCTCGGGTCGGCCGTTGCGTTGAGCATGATTCGAGAGCTCGGACCGGTGTTGGCGGCGTTGATGGTGACGGCTCGGGCCGGTTCGGCCATGACCGCTGAAATCGGCATCATGCGCATCACGGAACAGATCGATGCCCTCGACACCATGGCCATCAATCCGCTCCAGTATCTCATTGCGCCGAAGGTGGTCGGAGGGTTGATCGGAGTCCCGTTGCTGGTGGCCCTCTTCGACGTCGTCGGAATCTACGGTGGGTATCTGGTCGGCGTGGATCTCCTCGGCGTGAATGCCGGATCCTACTGGACGTCGATCGAGTCTGCCGTCGAATGGAAAGATGTCTACGGCGGAATTCTCAAATCCATCAGCTTCGGATTGATCATCAGCTGGGTCTGTTGCTACAAGGGCTTCTATACCCGTATGAGTGCCGAGGGATTGGGCTCGGCGACGACGGAGGCGGTGGTGTTGTCTTCTGTGGTGATCCTGGTGTGGGATTATTTTCTGACGTCGATCTTGTTGTAAGCATGCTCAAGCTTGTCGGTGTGAAAAAAACGTTGGGAACCCAGCCCGTGTTGCGGGGAGTTGACCTGACGATTCCGGCCGGGAAGTTGACGACCATTATCGGACGCAGCGGTGAGGGGAAGAGTGTGCTGTTGAAGCACATGATCGGGCTGCTGCAACCGGACGAGGGACAGGTCTGGGTCGGCGATGTCGATATTTCCCGCCTGCGCGGCCAGCCGTTGAATGAAGTGCGGAAGCGGTTTTCGATGTTGTTTCAGGGGGCGGCGCTGTTCGACTCGATGTCCGTTTTTGAGAACGTGGCCTTTCCATTGAAAGAAAAGCTGCGCATGAAGGGGCCGGAAGTGGCGGCGCGGGTGAACGAGATGCTCGAACAGGTCGGATTGGCCGGCATGGGGCACAAATTTCCGGCAGAGCTCAGCGGAGGAATGCGGAAGCGCGCCGGCTTGGCCCGCGCCTTAGTGATGCGGCCTGAGATTGTCTTGTTCGATGAGCCGACCACGGGACTGGATCCGTTGATGGCGAAGGCCATTCATGAGTTGATTACGGCGACGCAGCGGACCTTCGGATTTACGGCGGTCATGGTCAGTCATGAGATCCCGGAGATTTTCTTCCTGTCCGATTATGTCGCCATCTTGAAACAGGGACGGATTGCGGTGATGGCCCCGCCTGCCGAATTCATTCGAACGACAGATCCGGAGATTCAGGAATTTATTTCAGTCGGGGGGCCGGTCGTGCTGTCCGGCGCCGCTGCAAGCTCGTAACGGGAGTATGGCGATGGAAAATACCAAGCTCGAACTGGTGGTCGGCGCGTTTGTCCTGGTCGGGATTTTGTGTCTGGGCTATCTCTCCATCAAGCTGGGCAAGCTGGAGGTGATCGGCGGCGACCTATATGAAGTGACCGCGCTGTTCAATACCGCGACCGGCTTGAAGTCTGGCGCGACCATTGAAATTGCCGGCGTGGAGGTGGGGCGTGTCAGGGGCATTGCGCTCAAAGAGGATCGCGCGATCGTCACGCTCGCCGTCGGCAACGGGGTGAAGCTCTATACGGATACCATTGCGTCGATCAAGACGAGAGGAATTATCGGGGAGAAGTTTTTGGCGTTGTCGCCGGGCGGCGGCGGCGATCCCTTGAAACCCGGCGACACCATTCGAGATACTGAGTCCGGCTTGGACCTTGAAGAGTTGGTGAGTCAATATGTCCATGGTAAGGTGAACTGATTGCTTCGATTTCCCCTGGGGAATTTCGTGGCGTGATGTATATACAGGAGTGTCGTATGGTGACGCACAATGCATTGGGGCGAGCGGGGTCGGTAATGCGACCGGTCGGCCGGTTGGCCGCGGTCGGTCTGGTGGGGATCTGCCTTTCTCTCGGGGTTGAATTATCGCAGGCCCTTGCCGGGCCTCCGACGGATTCGATGAAGGGCACGATCGACGAGGTGCTGCGCATCATTCGCGATAAGGATTTGAAGCAGACGGCCAAGGCTGAAGAGCGGCGATCGTTGCTGGAGAAAGTGGTGGCCGAGCGGTTTGATTATCAGGAAATGTCGCGCCGGGCGCTCGGAGCCCCCTGGAACCAGCTTTCAGATCAAGATAAGCAGGAATTCGTGTCCCTGTTTCAGACGCTCCTGACCAGTTCGTACGCAGAAAAAGTGGAGTCCTATTCCGGTGAAGGCGTGCAGTATCTGAATGAACGAACCGAAAAAGACTATGCCGAAGTGCGGACCAAGATCCTCTCGGGGAAAACGGAAATCCCGCTCGACTATCGTCTCATCAACCGGGGCACGGACTGGCGGGTGTACGATGTCGTGGTCGATGGTGTGAGTTTGGTGAACAACTATCGCGGGCAATTTACCAAGATCCTTCGTGCGTCGTCCTACCCCGATCTTGTCGATCAGCTCCGGAAAAAATCCGATAAGCTCAAATCTCCGTAAGACCAGTCAGGCAGCCTGTTCATGTCCTCCCTGCGTCGACTTGTTAGTTTGATCGTCTGCCTGTGGGCAGGGACGGCCGCGGTGTGTCTCGTGTCCGCCTGGGCCGACACGCAAGTCATCCCCGTTCCGTCGGTCTCTACGACGCGCAACGACGGCAACGATCTCGGGCTGATCATGCCGATTTTGATCACCGACCCTGACGGGGAACTGAAGTATTTGATGGCCCCCATGGTGATTCGGAATTCGATTGTCGGAACCAGAGGGGCCTTCAATTTCTTTCAGTACGAGCCGGGCGGGCGGCAAATTCAGTTTATCGGCTCGTTCACGGAGAAGATCGAGCGCAAGCTCGTGTTTAACTATCTGGATCCCGCCTTCAGCAACGGGCGGTACTTTCTGCAGTTCGGCGGGTCGTTTTTCAAGAACGCCACGTCCCGGTTTTTCGGCCCCGGGCAGGATTCCATCGAAGGCAATGAGACCAATTACACTGCCCGGGAAATACGGGCAAACTGGCGGTTCGGCGTCTATATGAACGAGGTGACGCAGATTGCGCTGGCTCAGCGTGTTCGTGATGTGCAGCTTCAGCGCGGGGCCACCAACCTTCCGTTTACCGGTGAGCGGTTCGGGGATGTGGACGGTGTCAAGGGGCAATCGACGATCGTCGGGCACCGTGTTAGTTTTCACTATGACACGCGCAACAATCTGGTGACACCGACGGATGGGATGGCCGTAACCGCGTATGCGGAGTTGAATCAGAATGTGAGGAACGGTGAGCATCCGGTGTATTCGCGTTATGAACTCGACATCAAGAAGCTGTTTCCCAGCGAATCCAAGCGGGCCATTCTTGTCGTGCGGGCAAATTTGCAGGCCACGATCGGCACGCAGGTGCCATTCTTCGAACAAAGCTCGCTGGGCGGGCAGAACAATCTCCGCGGCTTCGGCGTCGACCGTTACATCGACAAGCATCTGATCTCCGTGAGCATCGAAGAGCGGATCCATATCGCCCGCACCAGACTGGCGGGTGTCATGGCGGATTTTGAATTGGCCCCGTTCCTTGATACAGGTCAGGTCTTCGGGAATTTCAAAGATGTCAGTGTCAAAGATTACCGGATGACTCCGGGGCTCGGCATCCGCGGTATTGTACGGCCGAATGTCGTGGGTCGCCTCGATTATGGATTCAGTCGTGAAGGCGGTGCGATTTTCGCCGGTCTTGATTTTCCCTACTAGGAAGCGAGTTGCAGGATGTCGTGGGGCCAGATTCTATTCGCCATCCTGTTCGCGAGTATTGCGCTGACTGGTGGGGTGAGCCCTCAGCTTGTGTTGGCTGAGGGGTTTGGACCGTTCCCCGTGAGAAATTTTCAGCCGGTGTACCAATTAGTGCTTGGAATGCCCGGCGATCGCGCGGCGGTCTTGAAGCCAGGATCCCTCGATCTCCGTATCGAACTCGCCAATACCGCCAACATCTTTTCCGATGCTACCCCGCAGACGTCAGTCACGATGAAGTTTGAGAGTATCCGGTCAGGATTGTTTCTCCGCTATGGAGTGACCGAGCGGCTGGAGATGGCCGTGGAAGTACCGATAGTGAACCGCTATCGGGGCATCATGGACGGCATGATCTCGGCGGTTGAGCGGGCGACGACCGGCCTGGCCCCTGATCGAAGGGCGCTCAAGGGAACAGGGTACGCCTACCAGGTGACATCGGGCGGACGTACCGTGGTTAACGCACGGGAGGGTGTCGTTGGATTGGGCGATGCCTCGGTTATGGGCAAGTATCAGGTGTTGACTGAGACGAGTTCATCGCCGGCCTTGTCTCTTCGTGCTGCGGTAAAACTTCCTACGGGAGATGAATCGCACCTCTTGGGAAGCGGCAGTCCGGATTACGGGTTTGGCTTGGCCCTGGAGAAACATGTGGCCAAGGACTGGATGGTGTATGCGAATCTCAATGGGGTGATTCCGACTGGTCACATTGCAGGATTCGGGTTGCAGCCGGTCGTCTCTGCCCTGGTGGCAGTGGAGTATCTCTGGTCGGAGAATTTCTCCATCGTGGGACATTTCGACTATTTCTCGTCGCCGCTGTACGGAACCGGCACGCATGTGTTCGACAAGGGAGTCACGGAAGGCGTGCTCGGTTTTAGCTATCGCTTGCGCCCGCAGCTGCTCTGGCAGGTGTACGCGGTGGAAAATCTCGATTTCATTGTCGGGAGTGCCGCCGATTTTACCCTCTCCACAGTGGTGACGTTTCAATTTGGGTCATGAAGAGTGATAACTCGATAGGCGGCGTCTCTAACTGCTTGACAGCAAAGGACCTTTGTGTGAAACTGACGAGCAATTCCATCTTAATTGACGGGGATGCGGTTGCATCCGTTTTTCTGCCTCCTCGTGCATGAAAACCAAGCAGAATAGCTGAGATACGATTCAAGGGAGACCATCCTATGTCGATCCTCAAGACCATTCAAAGTCCGGCAGATCTCAAGCGGGTGTCGCAGAGCCAATTGCCCGCGCTGTGCGAAGAAATCCGTGAACAGATCATTGGTACCGTATCCAGCGTGGGGGGGCACTTGGCGTCGAATCTCGGCGTGGTGGAACTCACGGTGGCATTGCACTACCTGCTGAAAACGCCGGCCGACAAGATCGTCTGGGATACCAGCAATCAGGCCTATACGCACAAGTTGCTCACGGGCCGTCGTGAACAGTTCCATACGCTACGTCAGTACGGCGGGCTCAGCGGATTTTGTAAAAGAGAAGAAAGCGAATACGATTCCTTCAATGCCGGGCATGCCGGTACGGGCGTGTCGGCGGCATTCGGACTCGTTGAAGCGCGCGAGCAATTGCGACAGAAAAATAAAGTTGTCTGTGTCGTCGGGGACGGCGCGATGACCGCCGGGATGACTCTGGAGGGTCTGCATCATGCCGGCGGGATGGGCAAAGATTTCCTGGTGATCTTGAACGACAATCAAATGTCGATTTCGAAGAACGTCGGCGCAATTTCCGCCTACCTGAGTCGAACCATTACCGGTGAATTTTACGGGAAGATGCGTGAGGAAACCGGCCAACTCCTGCGAAAGATTCCTCACATCGGGGAGGACATGCAGAAGCTGGCTCGCCGGGCCGAAGAGCTGGCGAAGGGAGCCATTCTTCCCGGATTGCTGTTCGAAGAACTGGGTTTCCAGTATTGCGGGCCGATCGATGGCCACAACTTTGAGCATTTGCTTCCGACCTTGGAGAATGTGCTGAGGATGAAGGGGCCGGTCTTACTGCACGTGATTACGAAGAAGGGTCTCGGGTATGAACCGGCCATCAATAACCCGGTCTGGTTCCATGCCTGTCCGCCCTTCGTGCGCGAGACCGGTGTGCCGGCGAAAAAGGCCGCGCGCCCCTCTTATACCCAAATTGCCATGGACTCGCTGGTGAAGCTGGCTCGTGAGGATAAGCGGATTGTCGCCATAACGGCGGCCATGTGCGAAGGCACCGGTCTCACCGGGTTCGAAAAAGAATTCTCCGATCGCTTGTACGATGTGGGGATTGCTGAGCAGCATGCCGTGACGTTCGCAGCCGGACTTGCGACACAGGGCCTGAAACCTGTGGTGGCCATGTACTCGACCTTCTTGCAGCGCGCCTACGATCAGGTGGTGCACGATGTGGCCACGCAGAATCTCCCCGTCGTTTTCTGTATCGATCGCGGTGGTCTCGTTGCGGAAGACGGCACCACGCACCACGGGGCGTTCGACTACGCCTATCTGCGGCATGCCCCGAATATGGTGGTGATGGCGCCGAAGGATGAGAACGAACTGCAGCACATGATGAAGACCTGCATCCAGCATGATGGACCGGTCTCGCTCCGTTATCCGCGCGGGGTCAGCCTCGGGGTTCCGATGGATGCCGCTCCTGCCGCACTCCCGATCGGGAAGGGTGAGTTGATGAAGGACGGATCCGATGTCGCAATCATGGCCATCGGAGTCTCGGTCTGGCAGGCGATGCAAGCGGCCGAACGGCTCACCAAAGAGGGTATTTCAACCGCCGTGGTGAACGCGCGATTCGTAAAGCCGCTCGATCAGGAGCTGATCGTCGATGTGGCGAAGCGGGTGCGATATGTGGTGACGGTAGAAGAGGGCTGCAAGATGGGGGGCTTCGGCTCCGCAGTGCTCGAAGCGTTGTCCGATGCCCGCATCACCGACGTAACGACCAAGGTGCTCGGGCTTCCGGATTGGTATATTGAGCAAGGGCCCCAGGATTTCTTGCGGGAGCGGTATGGGCTCACGGCGGAAGGTATTTATCAAAGCGTGAAGGAACTCGTCGGGAAGGCTCCGGTCACGAAGCAAGATCGGTTCGCGGTCGGCGCGTCGATCGATCATCTCCCGCACGGGGACGAGCAGGGGAGCTGAGCGACCTCACACCATGCATATAGCCAGACGAAAAACCAGGCAGATCAAGGTCGGTTCCCTCAAGGTCGGCGGGGACGCACCGGTGTCTGTCCAGTCGATGTGTTCGACCGACACCCGCGATGTCGCGGCGACGGTTGAGCAAATTCGTCAGCTTGAAACGGCCGGCTGTGAAGTGATTCGTGTCGCGGTGCCGGATGATGAGGCGGCTGCGGCTCTCCCGAAGATCAAGGCGGCGATGACCGTTCCGTTGATCGCCGACATTCACTTCGATCACCGGCTGGCACTCAAGGCCGCAGAAGTCGTCGATTGCGTGCGCATCAATCCGGGGAACATCGGGGCCTGGTGGAAAGTCGAAGAAGTCATCAAGGCCGTGAATGAGCGAGGCATTCCGTTGCGTGTCGGGGTCAACGGCGGCTCGTTGGAGCGCCATCTGCTCGACAAGTATGGCTGGCCTTCGCCGGAAGCTCTCGCTGAGTCTGCACTGAATGCGGTCCATGCGTTGGAGGACGTCGGCTTCACCAACATGAAAGTGTCGCTGAAGGCCTCCGATGTGCATCACGCCATTGATGCCTACTGGCTGTTTGCCCATCAATCCGATTATCCGCTTCATATCGGCATCACCGAAGCCGGGACGGCGATGACCGGTGCCGTCAAGTCGGCCATGGGGCTTGGTTATCTGCTCTCGCAAGGCATCGGCGATACGTTGCGGGTGTCCCTCGCGGCGGATCCTGTCGAGGAAGTCAAAGTCGGTTTTGAGATTTTGAAATCGCTGGAGCTCCGTCATCGCGGCATCAATGTGATCGCCTGTCCGACCTGCGGCCGCGTCGAGATCGATGTGGTGAAGATGGCCAACGAACTCGAAAAGAAACTTGGCCATATCAAGACACCGCTCAATGTGTCGGTACTCGGGTGCGTCGTGAATGGAATCGGCGAAGGCAAGGAAGCGGATATCGGGGTGGCCGGCGGCGAAGGCAAAGGAATTCTGTTTAAGAAGGGCAAGCTCGTTCGCAAGGTTCCTATCGAAGAGCTGATGGATACGCTGATCGAAGAAGTGGAGCTTCTCGCAAAAGAAAAAGAGGCTGAGGCGAGCGGGGAGGTTGTCGCTTCCTCTTCTAACGAGGGATGGGAGTCGTTGGGGCCGGATCCCTCGCAATCGACGACGCTGGGTAAAGAGATTCCCGTCCTGCCTAATCGCTAGGGCGATTTTTGCACGCCCCGGCAACGATCTCCTTCTAAAACGGTTGTTGAGATACCGGATGAAGGGCCGCTATAATGCGCACCTTCGTGAGGCGCCGTACCCAAGTGGTAAGGGAGCAGTCTGCAAAACTGCGATGCAGCGGTTCGAACCCGCTCGGCGCCTCCAATTTCACACCTGTCCATTCAGTTTTGTCGCGTGTACCCGGTACGGTGTTACAGCGTCTGTCAGTCGAGTGAGGGCCCGCATGGCGCTCTGGCTGGGCCGAAATTGACTGAGTTTTTTGCAGGTGTTAGAATTCGTTGAGTTTTTGGATGCCTCCATGTCCGGCTGCAATCACCAGCCGTCCACTATATAACTTCATCGGAAGGAGCAGGGAATGGCCGTACCGCTGTCCCAGATGTATACAGTCACGAAGTATGTGCTCACGCAGAAGGTGAAGCGCGTGAAGCGCTATCCGCTCGTCCTCATGCTGGAGCCGTTGTTTCGCTGCAACTTGGCCTGTGCCGGGTGCGGGAAAATCCAATATCCCGATCATGTGCTCGATAAGCATTTGACCCCCGAGCAATGCTGGGCGGCGGCCGAGGAATGCGGGGCGCCGATCGTCAGTATCCCAGGCGGGGAGCCGCTCATCCATCCCAAGATGGCCAAGATTGTCGAGGGATTGGTGGCGCAGGAGCGGTATGTGTATCTCTGCACGAACGCCATTTTGATGGAACGGAAGCTGGATGAATACAAGCCATCGAAGTTTCTGACCTTCAGTGTGCACATGGACGGATTGAAGGACGAACACGATTTGGCGGTGTGTCGCGACGGGGTCTATGACGTTGCGGTGCGGGCCATCAAGGAAGCGTTGAAGCGCGGCCATCGCGTCACGACCAATACGACATTATTCGATGATGCCAATCCCGAGCGTGTCCGGAAGTTTTTCGATGAAATGATGACGCTGGGGGTCGAAGGGATGATGATTTCCCCGGGCTACAGCTATCAAAAAGCGCCTGATCAGCAGCACTTCCTCAAGCGTGAACGTACGCGAGAGCTCTTTTCTCGTATTCTCGGCAGCCCCAAGCGGGGCTGGCAGTTCAATCAATCGCCGCTGTTCCTGGACTTTCTGATGGGAAAGCGGGAGTACCAATGCACTCCGTGGGGCAATCCCACGTATAACGTGTTCGGGTGGCAGAAGCCCTGTTACTTGCTGCAAGAAGGCTACACAAAGAGCTTCCGCGAGTTGATGGCAGACACGGCATGGGATCAGTACGGAACCGGTCGGAACGAAAAGTGCGCAGACTGCATGGTGCATTGCGGATACGAAGCCTCGGCGGTCGAAGATACCTTCGGGACGGTGTCCGGGTTCGGGCGAACCGTGAAATTGACCCTCTTGCCTACCAGTCGCTGAACAGAGGAGTGCGAGTCGCATGACTGATACGAAGAATCACAGTGCCTCGGGAGCCGCCAGCTCCTTGCAGGGGCGACAGTTTGCTCCGCACTCGTTTGCAGAGCTGGCAGAGGCGATTGAGTTGGCGTTCGACTATCGCGGAGATGTGACGGTGACGCTTCGATCGGGCCAGCACGTGACCGGTTATCTTTTCAATCGGACGGTGAAGGGGCAGGACTCGACGTTTGAAGTGTTTCCCGAGGGTGATTCTGGAGTGCAGGTGATTCGGTATGCAGATGTCGTATCGGTGGCCTTTTCCGGAGAAGACACGGCGTCAGGCAATTCCTGGGAGAGCTGGGTTGCGAAAAAAGAGTCGGAGCGGAAAGCCGAGGCTGACCGGATCGCACAGGATGCCCGCGCCCGCGGGCATCTCTAGGCTCGCGCCGTTGTGTTTTCATCCCTTCCAGCGCGGACATTTCCCCCCGCGCCTCCTCTGAAAATATCCTCTTCGTTTGAGCGTACCAAAACACGCGTTCCCCTCTTGTTCAGGGCCTTTCTTCCTTCCATCGCAATTGACAAAGAATAGGGGCTATGCTACAAGAATCGGCCTTAAAATTGGCTGGCGCATTCGACGATACTCTGCAAGTCGTCGCGTGTCATGGGATGATCCGGAATAAGGGGATTGGCACGGACGAGTGGAGTGGAAACCAAGAAGGAAGTCTGGCTTTCGGTGGATCATCGTGGTCGCCACGGCCGGCATCTGCGTCTTCGTCACACATCCAACCATTCTGTACGCTACCCATGAAGCCGACCATCGGTATACGGTCGAAGGGTTCGTGTGTAAAGCCGATGGGACGCCGAGCGCCAATACTGAAGTCTTAGTCAAGGATACGAGAATTTCTTATGGGCAGACCGTCACAACGGATGACGGAGGGTACTATAAGGCAGCGTTTCACCTGCATAATGACAACCTGGGTGATCCGCTTCTGGTTGAGGTAAAGGGCGAGCAGCAGCACCATAAGATTCAGTTCGATCCGAAGGATCTTGAGAGTGAGCGAAGGATCCAGGTCAATTTCGGATCCGGTTGTGTTCATGATCGTTCGGCGCCTCCAACATGGTTGTGGGTGGTGCTTGGGGTGGTCGGCGGGTTGGTGGCTCTCTTGGTTGGCGTGAAAGTCGTTCGGTCTCAGCGCAAGCAGGACGGAAGGCGAGAGAAGGGGCAGGGTAAGCGGAAAAAGTAATCGGCCGGTCCGGGAGCGGAGTGGGGCGCTCGCCGGAGTGGAAGGCCAGAGATGATGGGGCATGTGCAGCTGTGGTTGTTTTGGTGAACGCAGAGTAGCGCTTTTGTAAGGGTCGGCCCCTTGCGGAGGCGTTTTTTTCTGCCTTGAAGATGGATGGGTCGGTAATGAAAAGCATTGTGGGGCGTAGAAAGGGAGTGGAGGAAATCATATGAAAATGTCGTGGCATCTGATGATGGTGTTGGGAATGGGCTTGGCGATCGCAGGCTGTGGTGGTGGTGAGGGCGAAGGCCCGGTGGTTCCTCCTCCTCCTGCCCCTGCCGAGTATGCCGATAAGCACATGCCTGCCGGCTGGTGGGCGGATGCGGCCAAGCTCGAAGAAGGGCGGAAGCTCTTCATCGGCGAGACGAATCCTGACGTGAATTGCGCCAGCTGCCATGGCAAGGACGGCAAGCCGGTCAAGGCGGGCGCCCGCGATTTCCGCGTCGGCGACCGGATGAAGCTGTATTCGGATGCGGTGTGGTTCTGGCGCATTTCGGAAGGCGTGCCGAACACCAAGATGAAGGCCTGGAAGAGCAAATTGTCGGACGAAGATCGTTGGAAGCTCGTATTGTATGAGCGCAACTTCGGATTGGCCGGCAAGGGTTGGGATGAAGGTAAGAAGGCGTGGGTCGATGCGGCGGCCGTGTCGGCGGCTCCTGCGGCGGCAGCGCCAGCGGCGGCACCTGAAGCAGCGCCGGCTGCCCCGGCTCCGGCAGGCAAGTAAGATTTCACTCTAGTGAGGAGGAGCGGCGAGGCATCATGAAAACATGGCAGCGCAGTCTCATGGCTCTCATTGCGCTTCTAGCGCTGTTCGGCGGGACGGCCTACGCACAGGCGCCGGGCACGCCGCCGGTTGAATTCCCTTATACCGGGAATCGGACAGCTGTCTGGATCGTCGCTCAGCTCCACATCCTGTTCGCAGGATTCATTCTCGGGGCGCCCATTTTCGTGGTCATCTCGGAGTGGCTGGGATACCGGAAGCAGGATCCCCGTTACGATCGATTGGCAAAAGAGGTCACGAAGGTCACGGTCATTCTGTACAGTATGACCGCGTTGACCGGTGGTCTGTTCATTTTCGTGTTGCTGGCGACCTATCCGCAATTCACGACGTGGCTGATCAATCACTTCTTTATCGTCTTCGCCGTGATCTATCCCCTGTTATTCATCGGCGAGACATTCGTCCTCTACCTGTATTTCTATACGTGGGATGCCTGGAAGGGAAATAAGAAGGCGCGGCATATCGCGCTCGGAGTGCTCTTGAATTTGATCGGATCGATTACGCTCTTTGTCATCGACGGCCCTACCTCCTTCATGAACACGCCGGTGAAAGCCGAGGGTGTCTCTCCCGTTGAGTTCCTGGCGACTGCCAGCATCTGGGACAAGATGTTCAACTACAGTTGGATGCCGCTCAATATGCACCGGCTGGTTGGAAATGTGACGTTCGGCGGCTTTGTGGCCGGCCTGATCGCCGCGTACATGTACATGGGGTCGACGAAGGACGAAGAGCGGGCCTATTACGATTGGATGGGCTTCGTCGGCAATATGATCGGTGTGGGTGCGCTCTTGTTCCTCCCGTTCATGGGCTATCTGTTGGCCTATGAGCTGTGCGACTACGATGCGTCCATCTGCCCCTATATGATGGCGGACCAGTTGTCGATGTTCTTTGAGATGCAGGGGGCGATGATCGGGCTCATCTTCCTGGCCAGTAACTATTACATCTGGCTCAGTATGAAGCGCATCGAGGGCGTCGAGAAGGTCCGTATGACCATTATTGCCCCGATCGTGATGATCGCGCTTCCCCTGGTCATGACGAAGGTGTTGACGGATTACCCGGCTCCCGATCCCAAGTCGCTGATGTTTCTCTTGCCGATGTTGCTGGCGCCGGCCATTCTCGGTCGCTTTATTCCGATCACGGTCTCCTCGCGGACGGTGATCAAGATCGGCTTCCTGATGGTGGTGGTGGGCAACGCGATCTGGCTCACGCCGCACGGGTTTGCTCCGACCGGAGCCAAACTGGTCGCAGAGTTGGAATTGCCGTCCGATTGGAACTTCCTGGCCCTGATGCCGGCGAAGAATTCAGCGGCCTTCACGCTCGTCTTCGTCACGGTGGTCAATTACATCATCTACAATCGGGCCGTGACTCAGGGGACGATCGTCTGGGGCAAGATCGATTATGCTTCCCAGTTCGTTCTGATTTTCCTGGCCTTCAGCGCGATCTGGACGATGGGGCTGATGGGGGCGGTTCGCTCGCTCCTGCGGAAATACTTTCACACGTACAACCTGCTGCCGGACTTTACGGCGGAGTCCTTTACGCCGACGCTGGCCTATTCAGCTTGGTACATCACGGGGATTACTGTGGTGTTCTATGCGGTGGTGAGTTTTGCGATTCTGGTGACGCTCCGCGCCTCGCATCCGAAGGAGCATGCGTCTGAGGGCAGCCCGGTTCCGGCTGGGGCGAAGTAGGGTTCAGATTTATCCCGGTGCATTCATAGCGACTTAGTACGAGGAGCACTATGGGCAAGGCAATCATGAAGATCATCGTCGGATTAGTGATCGGGGCCGGGCTGTGGGTGGCCACAATGACGTTCGATTTTCCGCCTGTTTTCCGATGGCTGTTCTTTGGGTATGCGGTGCTCGGCACCGTCGTCTTTTTGATTCTCGATGCCCCGACCATGAAGGTGATGAGCGGCGGCAAGGCGCTCGTGTCCCTTCTGGTCTTCTATGCCATTCTTTGCACGGTGTTCATCTCCGGCGCGTCCCTCTGGCCGCAATACGATCCGGAAGATGAAAAGGGGAAGATCGTCAAGATTCTGAAGGGCAAGCCCAACATTCTCGATCCCTGGAAGGCGGACGAAGTCATTGCGCGCACCAAGGAGCTGGATCTCAAGGCCAAGGAATTAACGGAACGGATTAAGGCGTTGGGAGCGGCGCAGGGTTCAGCCGGTCAAGATGCCGGCGCGGCTGCGGCGGTTCCTGCTTCTGCGGCAGCCTCTGGCGGCGATGTCCTGAAAATCGGCGAAGAACAATGGCAGCTGCAGGAATGTTATAACTGCCACAAGTTGAAGGGCGAGGGTGGAAAGAAGCGCGGACCTGAACTCGATAACATCGGGACGCTCTTGCCGCAGGAAGAAATCACCAAGAAGATTCTTGATCCCAAGTCCTACAAGGCCGAAGGCTTTGATGCCGAGTATGACAAGGGCAAGATGCCGGACAAATATAAGGATCTGATGGAGCTCAAGGATGTGCAGGCCTTAGCTGCCTGGCTCTCGACGTTCAAGAATACGTCCGTCAATACACCGAAACCTATCAAGATGAAGTAATGATGCAGCCGAAACTCAAATCAAAAGTCCGCGTGACGGACCGCGAAATCGGGGAAGTCTCGAAGGTCATCGTCGACCCTCTCTCCCATGAGATCAGCCATATCGTTGTATCGATGAATGGCAGCGGGGAGCGGCAAGTCGCCATGACGTTCGTGCAGTCGGTCAGTGAGAATCTCGTTGAGCTGCGCGCGGCAGCCGGCGACATTCTCGAACTGCCCCCGTTCAAGCGTGATGACTATGTGACGACGCATGAAGTCGAGATTGCCCATCTAGAAGAGCGTGTGCATGTCACGCCGGGTGAGGTGCTGGTTCCCTTCCCTGAGTTGGAGAAGAGCGTCAAGCGCCGTACGTTCTTCATGAACTTCACGCACGTCATTGGATTCCTGATCGGCCTCCCGATTGCCTTTCCGGTTCTGCGCTATCTCATGAAGCCCATGTATTCTCCGTTCGACAACGGATGGCTTAAGATCGGCAATGTCAGCAAGATCAAGCGGGACGATATCGGTGTCCAGTTCAAGTATAAGCGCAAAGTCAAAGAAGCCTACATGCCCGAGTCTGAGATCGAGAAAAACGTCTGGGTGTTGAAGGTGACTCCTGCGGTCCTGGATAAGGTGTATCAGGGCAAGGACATGGAGTTTAAGGATGCCTTCGGCAAGACCGTCTGGACCAATAAGAAAGATTTCCCCTTCGTCGCGTTTTCCGGGAAATGTCCGCACCTCGGGTGCGGGTATAAGTGGCGGCAACACAAAGTGTTGGGGCAGGTGTTTCTGTGTCCCTGCCATTTGAGCATCTATGACGCGTCAGGGAAAGTGCTCGACGGACCGGCGCCGCGTGCGCTCGACGCCCTTCCCATTAAGGTGTCTGCGACGGGCGAGGTCGAAATCATCGATATGGAATTCAAGGCCGGTACTAAAACTCAAATCCGGATCATCTGATCACTATGCAACAGACACCGTCCTCTTCAACTGAGCTTACCACACTCGAAAAGGTCATTGCCTTTGTCGACGAGCGGGTCGGCCTTAAGACGATTCAAGCGAAGATGCTCAATGAGCCGGTTCCCGGTGGCTCGCGCTGGGCTTACGTATTCGGCTCCATTCTGTTGTTCATCTTCATCATGCAGGCCGTCACCGGCATTCTGCTGATGTTCTACTATGTGCCCACCGCCGACCACGCATTTGCCAGCACGCAATACATCATTCACGAAGTCGACTACGGGTGGTTCCTCCTCAGTTACCATTTCTGGGGTTCGACCGCGATGGTGGTCTGTGTGTTCGCGCATATGTCGCAGGTCTTTCTCTGGGGCGCCTACAAAAGTCCTCGCGAATTGATCTGGCTGGTCGGTCTGGCCCTTTTCGGAATCGTCATGGGCTTCGGGTTTACCGGTTATTTGCTTCCATGGGACCAGCGCGCCTATTGGGCGACGACGGTCGGCGTCGAGATCATGGACAAGACTCCGGTCATCGGAGATTTCATGGCCCGTTTCCTCAAGGGCGGGGCGATTCCCGGACAAATGACGCTCAGCCGCTTTTTTGTCATCCACGTGATGATTTTGCCGGCGGCCTTGATGGGTCTTGCCGGGTTGCATATTTTCTTGTTTAGGGCCGCAGGTCCAGCCGGGCCGTTCCGTGGCACCCCGGAGGAGATCAAGGCGAAGACCGACTATTTCTTCCCGCGCCAAATCTGGAAAGATATCGTCGGGATGATCACGGTGTTCTTCACCATCTGCGCGTTGGCGTTCTGGGAGCCGGTGGTGCTCCTTGAGGAAGCGACGCCGGATCCTGGTGACTATCATCCTGAGCCGGAGTGGTATTTTCTGTTCCTGTTCCAATTGCTGCGGCTCAAAATGTTCGGTGGCGAGTTCGGTCAGTTTCTGGGCGCCATCGCCTTGCCTGGCGCGTTCATGGCCCTGCTGGCCGCGTTGCCCTTTATCGATAAGGATCCGGAGCGGAATATTTTCAAGCGCCCCATCGCACTGATCGGCTGGATTGTCGTGATGGCGATGATTCTGCTCTTTACCGTGGCTGCCATTATCAACCGGGAATTTTTGGACTAGTTGAGCGGGGCGACGTGAACCGCGCCCCAGATGAAACTATGACCGAGCGAGAATTACCGTCCCCTGTCAAGCTTGGATTGAACGTCCTCTGGTCCACTTGTTGGACCGGGTTCCCAATCAAAATTGGAATTTGCCTCCTGTTCCTGGCGCTGGGACTCATTCACTTTGAGACCCGCATCGGCCTGGCGTTCCTGATGTATCTCGCCAGTCCCGTGACCGTGTTCGCCATGCCGATTCTTGCCATGGTGGCCGAGCCGCATCTCGGCGAGGGCGCGGGGATTGCGCTGCTCTTCCTGATTTGTATCCCCATCGACATTTGGGCGACCGGTGTCGTGGCCAGAACGTTGTTTCTTGAAAAACTCAGCAAAGAACCGCCGGATGGACTTGGATTATCGCTGTGGCTCAAGACCGCCCTCGTGGGCGCGCTCTTTATGCCGATCTTGTGGCTGGTGGTGGGATTCGCCACGCAGACGGCCATCGAATTGTCGCACAGCCTCTTTGAAACAGAGATGCTGAAAGCGGTTCCCGTCGCCGAAAAGATCGGGATCGAACTCACCCTCTGGGGCGGCGTCTCTACCACCGTCCTGATCGTCATGATGCTGCTGGGCGTGTCTCTCGTCGGTCGTGTGATCCGGAGCGCGGCGCAGAGTGCGGGACCCGCATCAGGAGATTATCAAGCGTTGGTCACGCGGTGGGATTTGATGCGTGTGCCGGCCGATCAAGGGCTGATGCTGACGGCCACCACGCTGGTGGGCCTCGTGCTCTCGATGCTGTTTTGGGCCGGACTGCCGGTCAGTACGCCCCATCCGCATGAATGCTGCAAAAAGCCGGAAGTCAAAGCCGCGCCGCTGTACAAGCCCGTTGATACCCTCAACAAGGCCGAGAAGCATGTGGCTCAGCTCACAGCGCAGGTTGAGGCGATCGAAAAGCAGAAAGCCGAAGAAGAGGCAGCGAAAGATAAAGACAAGGGGAAGGCCGGCAAGGCCAAGCCCGCTGATGCCAAGGCACCGGTGAAGGCTCCAGCAACACCCTAAGACTGGGCGACGGAGAGGTGAAATCCATGATGCAACGGCCTGGAATGATTGAACGGCTCATTCGGTTCTTTACCGAATCGCCTGCTGCGGTGGCTGCCTTCGTGGCGACCCTGGGAGTGCTTGCCGCTCCCGTCGTCGGGCTGGCGGCGGATTCCGGCGGCGCATCGGCCGTGGCCTATCGCGACGTGCCCGGAATCGGCAGCCGGAACCTGGTGTGGATCGTCGCGCAACTGCATCTCTTGCTCGCGGGCTTTGTGCTCGGCGTACCGATTTTTGCGTGGTTGTGCGAAGTGGTGGGCTGGAAGAGCGGCGAAAAGCGCTACGACAAGCTGGCCAAAGAATTTACCAAGCTGCTGAGTTCCGCCTATTCGACCACCGCCCTGTTCGGCGGCATTCTGTTGTTCATCCTCATCGGCGCCTATCCCAAGCTGATGGCCTATCTCAGCGACATCTTCTTCCCGTCGTTCATGGTCTATTGCGCACTCTTCCTGCTCGAGACCGCGACGCTCTACATGTATTGGTACGGGTGGGATGCCATGTCGGAAGGCCGCAGCAAGGTCTTTCACTTGGTGCTGGGTTTCCTCCTGAATGTCTTCGCCTTCTTCATCATGATCATCCCCAACTCCTGGGCCACGTTCCAAGCGAGTCCGGTCGTCATTGCCGAAGGGTCGGATATGGCGCGGGCCTGGGCGGCGACATGGAACCCCACATGGTGGCCGGTCAATATTCACCGGCTGATCGCCAACGTGGTGCTCGGCGGCTATATTTGCGGTGCCTACGCCGGTATCCGGTATCTCTCCGCGCGGACCCCGGAAGAGCGCGAGCATTATGATTGGATGGGCTACGTCGGAAATTTCATCGGCGTGTTCGGTCTTCTCCCGTTGCCCTTCGCCGGCTATTGGCTGATGCGCGAAATCTACCAGTACAACCAGCAGATGGGCATCACCCTCATGGGTGGATTCCTCTCCTGGCTGTTCATCCTTCAGGCCATGTTGATCGGGGTGCTGTTTCTCGGCTCCAATTATTACTTCTGGATGGGCATCACACATCGCATTCCCGGGTCGGAGCTGCGTTATCGCAAGCCGATTCTGGCCATGTTGATCATCCTCTTGCTCTGTCTTGGGGTCTGGATGACGCCCCACTCGCTGGTGGCGAGTCTGGAAGAGGCCAGAAAGATGGGTGGAACACACCATCCTCTGCTGGGCGTCTTCGGCGTCATGTCGGCCAAAATGACCGTGTCGAACCTCATGATTCTCGTGACCTTCATGAGCTTCATCATGTACTGGCGCGCGGGCAAGGAAGACACCGCCACCTGGGCGAAGTTGGCGAATGCCGTGATGGGCGGAGTTCTCATCATTGCCGGTATCGTGGTGGTCGTGTTGGGCGTCTGGGGTTACTTCGTCCCGGCGATCGTTCGCATCAACTACTTCTCGACCTCGCAGGTGTTGCTCGTCATCTTCGTCATGGTCACCATCACGCCGTTGACGGCGTTGCTCCTGAAGAGCGCGAAAACCACGACCGAGATGGTGTGGGGGAAAATGCCGCCGCGCGCCGGGTATTCGCTGGTTCTCAACGCCATTATGGTCATTCTCTTGATGACCTTGATGGGGTACGCGCGATCGTCTTCACGGGTCCATTGGCATGTGTACGGCGTCATGCGCGACTCTTCGCAATACGCCTTCTCACCGGCCTTGGGTTATGCCGCCGCGCTGATGGCCGCCAACACCTTCATGTTCTGCATGATCGTGGCGTTCATCTTCTGGGTGGCGACCATGGGCGATAAAGCGAAGAATGCGCATGGCGGCAAAGAAAAGAGTGGCGACGGCCATGGGGCATTGCCGGCTATGGCGGGTGGCTCTCAAACATTGGACAAGCAGATCTAACCGGATCGTCTTGCTCAGAGGAGTCCTATGAGTGAAGTCGTCAAATTACAGTTGATTGGTCTCTCGGTCATCGGGAGCGGCGTGCTCATTCTGCTCTTTATCCGCTCGCAGTTTTTGCGGGTCATCGGGTTTGTGGCCATCGTCCTCGGCCTCTTCTCGTTGGTCGCCTTGGCCGTACCGCAGATGGCCTCATTGCCGCCGGCGGAAGAGAGCATCGATATCGCCAGTATCAAGACGCCGGCCGATATGGCGTCGATCGGCCAGAAGATTTTCTTCAGCAAGGGCCAATGCGCGCTCTGCCATACTATCGGCCCGAGCGAGTCCGCCCGCTGTCCCGATCTCAAGGGCATCGGGGCAAAACTGAGCCGCGAATTCATCTTCGAAAGTTTGACCCAGCCTCAGGCCTACATCTATCTGGACTATCGCCACGAGGGGCTGCCGAAGGAATATCCGGCCAGGATGCCCTACATCAATAAGAATCCCATCGGATTATCGAAGAATGAAATTCTCTCCGTGATCGCGTTCCTGCAGCAGATGAGCGGCGAACCGATCTCGGTGAATCCGTCTGAACTGGAAATGCCCGGGGCGGCTCCGGCGGCTCCCGTGAAGTCGGCTCAAGCTGAAACCGTGACTGTCGCGCAAGCGAAGTAAGGAGGGGATATGGGCGGCTCCCTCGTAAGGCCAGTGCTTCTGATTCTCTCGATGTATGTGTTTTTGAAGTTTGTGGTGCCCAATATTCCGGGCTCCGCCCCCTTGCCGTCCAGCCTGATTTTTCTGTACCTCATGCTGACGACGACGGGCATCGTCATTTTCGCGACCCTGAGCCGCGAGTCGAAGGATGCCTTCTTCGCTCCGATCCTGAATTTTCTCACAGGCGAAAACATCGGGGCGATGCAGGCGGCCCGCTACGGCTTCCTGATCCTCTTCCCGTTGCTGGTCGGATGGCAAACCTACGGGAGCACCGCGACGAGCGATGCGCCTCCCGCGGAAAACCGCACCATCCATCCGGCGCCTCCGGGAGAGTACACCGGGCTCTCGAACCCGGTCTCGAAGACGCCTGAAAACATTATGCAGGGGAAAGGCTTCTACGCCGCGTTCTGTTCGCCATGCCACGGCGGCAAGTTTGACGGCAAAGGGCCGGCGGCCCGCGGCTTCAATCCTCCACCCGCGAATTTCTCCGATCCCACTACGATCGCCATGCTCCAGGAGAGCTATCTCTTCTGGCGGATCAAGAAGGGCGGCGTCGGCCTCCCGATCGAAGGTATGCCCTGGAAGTCGGCGATGCCGCGATGGGAAGTGGAGTTGCCGGACGAGTGGATCTGGAAGATCATCATGGGCGAGTACGATGGCGCCCATCAGTCACCGAGAACGTGGGAATAATGCGAAGCGACGATCGGTCGTTGTCCTTCTGTGAATCGAATACGAGGCCCGTATGAAATCGGCGAATCAGATCAGACAATGGGTGAACGGAGTCGGAGCGGTCGCAGTGACGGCCCTCGTTCTGTCGGGAGCGGCTCCAGGCTTGGCGCAGGAAAGCGAGAGTGTGTCTGTGAGCGCGCCGATGGTCAAGGGAACCCTTCCCGTTGACGATCCCAATGCGGCTATCTGGAGCACGGCCAAGCCGGCGAAATTCCCGATGTCCCCGCAGGTCCATTGGCCGAACCGTATTTTGGAAACCACCGTGAAGGATGTCTCTGTCCGCGCGTTGCATGATGGCACGCAAGTGGCGATATTGTTGGAATATGCCGATCCGACGGAGGACCCTGATGACGCCGCCGCGATCGAATTTATGGTCGGCGACAAGAAGGCCCACTTCGCCCATGGTCAGCCGATGTCGCAAGTCGAAGGCGGCCCGGTCAACATTTGGTATTGGAAGAACAAGGACAAGAAGGGCGTGGATATGAACGCCCAGGGATTTGGGACGCTGAAGGTCCAAACACATCAAGACGTGAAAGCCATCGGAGCGTTCTCGACCGGGACCTGGAAAGTGGTCTTCACGAGGCCGTTGGCGACCGAGCATTCGGCCGAAGATACCCAGCTTGCTCTCGGCGGATTTATCAATATCGCATTCGCGGTCTGGGATGGACGGAAAGACGGATCAGGCGACCTGGTCGAGAAGGGGTCACAGAAGGCCGTGTCTTCCTGGTGGTATTTCCGTGCAGAAGCGCCGCCGGATTATTCCGGCTACTACTACGCGGCCTTCGCGGCGGCCCTGGCGCTGGGGTTCCAGTTTGTCCTGATCAGAAAATTGAAGAAAGGACAGGCAGCATGAAGGCGGCAAGGCTACAAGTCATAGGCGCGGTCGCCGGCCTGATTGGAATCTGGGCCATGACCGCAGGCGGCTGTGCCAGTGAGCAGCAGAAGAAGGGGCACGAACTCTATACCCACTACTGCATGCATTGTCACGGCGAGAGCGGACGGCAGAACGAAGGCTTCAACTGGTCATCCATGCCGGATCCCAAGCCGAAAGATCTTTCGAATAAATCAGAAATGAGCACCTTCAAAGACGAGGATATTTTCAATACGATCTCTCGCGACATGAAGGACACCAGCCCGGGTGGAGATAAGATCGGCGACGACGACTTCGCCGTGCCGACGATGCCCACCTTCAAGTACACATTGTCCGAGGATGAAATCTGGGCGATCGTCGGGTATGTGCGGACGCTGCACGGGATGAAGCTGGAGTTCAAGGTTGAAGAGCGCAAGAAAGAATTGACCGATGCGCTGAAGACGGCCCAGGACAGTTTCGATCAGTCCAAGCAGGCCTATGAAGCGGCCGAGAAGAAGGCCAGCGAGGAAGCCGAGAAAAAGAGCGAAGCCACGAAGAAGGACGTGGAAGTGGATGAAGCGTCCTATGCGAAAGAGCAGGCTGTGATGGTTGCCGCCAAGAAGGCGCTCGATACTGCGCAGGGTATGCTCAATAATTTCGGGACTCGCCCAGGCAAAGGCCTGAATATCACGCGCCCGGACATGACGATGACGCCTGAGCAAGCCACGCAGCAGGCCGAACTGGGCAAGCGTCTCTATCAGAACAAGTATGGTTGCAACGGTTGCCACAGCTTGGCGGGCGAAGGCGGCAAAGTGGGTCCGGCTCTGGACCGCGCGGGCTTCCGGCTCAATTCGACCTGGGTGTATCGCTGGTTGAAGAACCCGCAGGCCATGAAGGCCGAAACCAGGATGCCGGCTCTGGGCCTCAGCGACGCAGATGCCAAAGCGGTGAGCATGTACTTGAACACGATGCGCGCGCCCAAAGCCGAAGAACCGGTCGCAGAGAAGCCGGCGAGCTGAGCCGCGCTTACCAGATGAATCCGGCGATCAGTCCGGCGAAAATCGCCAGTCCGACCCACACGTGAGCCTGAAACATTCGGAATGCCTGCGACGGGGTTACCGCCCCGCGCAGGATTCTGGTCTGCATCGCAAAAAATACACTCACAGCGCCCAGCATCAGAAAGTAGGGCCAGCCGATTCCGGTCTGCAGGCCTGCTGCGATTAAGAGCACCAGCATCACGCCCAGCATCAGACCGACCGCGAGCCAGAGAAATGAGCCAAAGAAGAGCGCGGACGATTTCACGCCGATGCGCCGGTCATCCTCCAGATCTTGAATGGCATAAATAGTGTCGTAGGCGATCGCCCAGACGATGGTGGCGGCAAAGACAGTCCACGCAGTCGGTTCAAGCGTTCCTCTGGCGGCCGACCAGGCCATGATCGTGCCCCAGCCGAACGCCAGGCCGAGCATCGCCTGAGGAATATGCAGGACGCGCTTTGAAAATGGGTACAGCGCGGCCAAGAGCAGGGCTATCGGTGAGAGCCACAGGGTGAGCGGATTGAGCAGCCACAAGAGACCGGCAGCGGGGACGAAGAGCATCGCGAGGACGACGAAGGCCTGCCGTCTCGTCAATTCTCCTGAGGCCAGCGGGCGGGTTTTCGTTCTCGCGACTCGGCGATCGAATGATTGATCGGCCAGATCGTTCAGCACGACGCCGGCGCTGCGCATCAGAAATGAGCCGGCGGAGAAAATCGCGAGCAGGCGCAACGAGGGGATTCCGTGTTCCGCTAGGGCCAGAGCCCAGCAGGTCGGCAGTAATAAGAGGGCGGTGCCGGTTTGATTGTAGAAACGAATCAAGCGCAGCCCGGATTCCCAGGGGGCCGAGGCTTGGATCGCGGGGACCTCTTGCGGTTGATCAGGCATGGGCGGGACCTTAGCCGAGGACGGAATAGCTGTCAATTTGTGATCTGAGTTGTGAACGGTCCTGCGATTTCTGTATAAAACAGTGGTGCAACGAGTGATGCTACGACGACATCAGACGGGTTGGTTCCGTGCTTCCATCGGGCTCTTGCTCATGGGGATTGCGCTGACCACGGGGACGGCCTGCTCGTGGTTCAAGCGAGCCGACGGCTTGGCGGGGATCGCGCCCATCGCGCTCTCGCCGGTTTTGCGGGTGCCCCCCTCGATGGCCACGTCGACCATTGCCTACCAAAACGCCTGCGGAGCGGCAGCCACAGTGCCTATCGGCAGTCCCTTAGTCGCTGCGCTCCAACAAAAGATGGGCCGGGTATTTCAGCATGTGGTGACGGATCAAGCCGTATCGTCGGACGGCGTCATTGAGGCGGCCGTCGGCTTGAAGCAGATCGATCTGGCGATTCCCCGGCGTATCAAGAAATCCTATCCGGTCACCGTCACCGTCGGCCTCGACGTCGCGTATCTGGCCGGCGATGGCTCGACGTTGTGGACGAAGAAGCTCCAAAGTTCCGGTCTCGGCGAGGTCGAGGTGCAGGAAACGTCGTGCGACGTGACGGGGCTGGAATCCGTCGTCAAAGAAGCGATCGATCTGGTGGCCGAAGGCGCGGCGAAACAGATCAGCGACTCGATCAAGATTCGTGAATATGCCGGAGCCAAACCGAGCCGCGGGCCGGCCCTCGCACCGGTTTCCGCCATGCAGCCCGCTACCGTATCCGATGTCGCGGCTGTGTCTGCCCGGCCGGTGGAGCCGTCGGCGCAGGCATCCCGTGAGAGGCTGCCGGTTGTCCAGAGCGCTGCCGAAATCCCGTCGAATCAAGCGGGGGAGGCCTCGGCGATGCTCACGTTCCGGGTCATCCTTCGGGATGACAACCGGGATCACATTCTTCAGCCGGATGAGCCTCTGACCGTTGATGTGGAAGTGAAGAATGAAGGGCGTACCGAGGCGCAAGGCGTCGAGGTCCTGGTGGAAGGGACCGGAGTCCTGACCGCCCAGCTCCCGTCAACCATCGCCGTCGGCGATGTCCTGCCGGGAGAAATCAAGCGTGTGACCGTGACGAAACCGATGACTAGCGCGAAAGAATCACTGCGCGGGGAATTGCTGTTCGGACTTCGATCCGTCTCGCCCCTGGCCCAGATCCCGCCGGTCAAGAAATTCACCATCCTGATCAAGCCGAGTCCGGCAGACGGAACTCAGGCGGCGATGGACGTCGATCAGCCGCCGAAGGGAACGGCGGCGCTCAAGCAGCAGAAAGCGGTCGTCGTGGCGGTCGGCGTGGGCCGCTTCCGCGATGCCCAGGTGCCGTCTGTGAAATTTGCGGCCCGGGATGCCGAGGTCATGGCCGCCTACCTGCAATCCATCGCAGGGCTGCCGGCCGACCGCGTGCGGGTGTTGACCGACGGGCATGGGCTCAAACAGGATCTGGCCGAGACGTTCGATGAATGGCTGCCGAAGCGTGTCGATCCCAGCACGGTGGTGTATGTCTATGTCGCCGGACGGGCACTGGTCGACGGGGTCACCGGCGCGGTGGCGCTGGTGCCGTACGACGGCACGACCGCGTCGACGGGCCGCCTGTATTCCATCCGCCGCTTGCAAGAAGCGCTGGGGCGCCTGCCGATCCAGCGGGCCATCCTCATGTTCGATGTCTCTTTGGAACATGCGGCAGGAGCCGATCCGGCCACCGGCGCGGCTCCGGTGTGGGAGGTCGGTGCGACGGACGCGAGCGCCAAGATGATGTGGATGATCGGAAACAATGGACTTCAAGAATCCCAGGCCTTTGAACCAGGCCGGCACGGACTGTTTACCTATCAGCTGCTCCGGGGCCTGCAGGGACCGGCCGATCTCGATCGCGACGGGACGGTGGCGGCGGGTGAACTCTGCGCGTTCGCCCGCGGCGAAGTCGCCCGCATGACGAGTGAGCAGATCGGGAGTAGTCAACAGCCGGTCTGTTTGCCGGCTCCCGGCCAAGGGGCATTGGTTCGGATCCAGCCCATGGCGAAAGGGAACAATCCGAAGCCGGTGGTGCCGGTCAAGAAAGAAGTTCCCGGACCGGGAGAGATTCCCGGCTCGTCGCCGGCGGGGGTCGGGCCAGGGCAGTAAATGTGACGGAGCAGCGCTCCTTCGTTGACAGGCCGCAGGCTGCGCCGCTATCATTGCGTCGGGCTCGCGGGACAGCGTACAGGATGCCCGAGCCATTCGCCACATGTCAGGATCGCCGACGTAGCTCAGTTGGTAGAGCAGCTGTTTCGTAAACAGCAGGTCGCCCGTTCAATCCGGGTCGTCGGCTCCATCCCTTCTTCTCAAATCATTGAACGGGCGAACTGCGGGGGATTCGAAGGGGGTGCGCCCCCTTCCATCTTTCCCCTCCTTCGTAAGGAGGGGCAGGGGAGGTCGAGTCTTTCTGCATCTGCGGCGGGTCGGTGAGCCGATATTGCTGCGGCAGCCACCACAAGTCTCTACCCCTCCTCGCCTCCCCTTGTATCTTAGAGGAGGCCGTGATGCATACTACAAGTCATCACCTGACGGAGCATGACAGACCGTCTCCCCTTCGGTCTCCACAGGCCGCTTGTAAGCGTGGGTCGTCCTGCTCCGCCTC